>CANQHW010000043.1 GCA_947623855.1 uncultured Bacilli bacterium
GAGACTATTAATAAAATGATAATTAGTATTAGAAATGAGATTAATAAATCTTTTTTCTTCATAATATCAAGCCTCCTTTCTAAAAGAAAGTTGGCAAGCACTCAACAATTAAGTTTCCCTATAAAAATTATATATCAAACGTTTGTTCTTGACGCAATATGTTTTATAAGAAATTAGGACAAATTAGAAAACACACTTACATATTGTCTAAAACAATATGTTCGCTAGATAAGGAGAGACATATTAAAAGTGATACCATTATATCGTGTAACATACAATAACAAAGGAATATATAATGAATTAAAAAAAACAGTAAATAAAGATACTTGGCTATATTTACTTTCTTTAAAAGAAATAAATTGGTTACCAAAACCACCAACATATGCTACTGAAAATAAATCTTATTTTACGCAAAAAGGTTTTGAAAAATTTAAGAAAGAAACATTACCTATAATATATCAATATTTAGATAATAAAAATATTAAAGTTGAAACATTTGAAAAAGTTGAAAATATTGTATATTCCGATGATTATCAAATAGTTGTTGAAAATAAATAAAAAGTTGTTGTACGTCTTCCTTTAGGGCACCAGATTGATTTAAACTTGGGTAAAAATAGAAAACGTACTTGATAAAAGTGCGTTTTTATGTGTATGAATAAAACTTGCTTTTCTAAGAACTAGTGGGATTAATGGTTAATCTATGGTATACTATATTATAAGAAAGGAGTAACTTATAATGAAGAAACAAGTTATTACTATAGTTATTACTGCTATTGTAGTTAGTTTATTAGATTTTGGAGTATTTTATTTATGCCGGGATATGTTTATAAAGAATGATACTGATAAAACTACAGAAAAAGAAGAAGAAAAGAAAGACTTTTCTTCTAATGGAACTTATGTTGTTACATATACTAAGGATGCTATAGGAAATATATCAGAAGATACACCATCTATTTTAACTTTAAAGGATGATAAGACATATGAATTTTTATATAATAGATGTGATAGTATGGTAACTTTAAAAGGAAAATATGAAATAAAGGGTAAGACTTTAACGTTAGTAGATTCTAAAAAAACATTAAAGAAAGATACAGACTTAACATTTACAATAGTAGATGATAGTGAGATTTATTTAAATGACTGGCTTAGTTGTGTAATTGAAAAAGAAGCTTATGATAATGGTTATGGAAGCTTTAAAAAAGTAAATTAAACTCAAGTTTTAACGCTTGAGTTTTTTAGTTAATAGTTTTTTAATTTATAGATGCTTGATTAATTAGATTAAAGATAAAGATTATTTGTTTATTAGTATTTATTTTACAAGTTATTAAGGTTAAGGTAGAGAGATTTTTATTTTTTATAATGGAGGCCATACCAGTTTTTTCTATTTCATAGATATTATCTAATTTATAGGTATATTTAGTATTATTATAGTAGATATTAGCTATATCATTAATATTTAAGTTTATTAAATTATTAAAGTAAGCTTTATCTCCAATACCACTATGTCCTGCAATTATAACGTTACCTTTATCTTTATCAGGTAAATCCGAACTAGGTAATATTTCAATATTTTTATTAACATTATTATTTAGAGAATCTTTATTATAGATTATTTTTTTAAATTTAATAGAAGGTATTTCTAATATACCTAAAACATCTTTATTATAACTAGTTTTAGTAGAAGAAGATTCTATATAATTGTTGATGACTTTTTCTTCAATGCGATTAGAGTTAAGATTAAGACTTAGAATAATAGTTATAATACTAAGTATTAGGATGTTTCTTTTTAAGGACAAGGAAGATACCTCCTAGAATAAGATTATAATTTAGATTTAGTAACGTATCAGGTACTTTAATATTAACAACAGATAGTTCAATTATTTGTCCATCTTGGGTTACTTCAAAGTATTGTTTATCAGGATTTAAAACATAATTATTTAGGGTTTCTTCTTCAATAAAGTAATATATACCATATTCTAGTTCTAGGGTTATATCTCCTTCTTCGTTAGTTTCATAAGTTCCTAAATAATTATCATCTTCGTCATATAAAGCGAATTTTACACCAATTAAAGGAGTACCTTCTTCATCTACTTTATGGAGTTTTATTTTAGATTTTATTTTTTCATTAGACATATTAGCTTTGACGATTTCATTGTTTTCAGTTATTTCAAAGTAGATTTTTTCGGAATTTAAGAGATAACCGGTTAAGGGTTCTTTTTCTAGGAGATAATATTTACCTAAGGCTAAATCATCTAAAATTATTTTTCCTTCAATATCAGTTATACCAGTATAGATTAATTCATTATTTTCAGTATATATTTCGATTAAAACATTAGGAAGAGGATTTCCAGTAGTTAAATCGGTTTTAGTAAATTCTATAGTACCTTTTTTTAAGTAATTTTTTAAAGTAAAAGTGGTACTTACTATTGAAGTATATTGATCTTGATATTTTAATTCAATTAGATATTCTTGATTATCTAGGAGATAATTACTAGAAGTTTTTAATTCTTTTAAAATATATTTACCTAGTTTTAAATTTTCAATTTTAATGTAACCATTATTATCCGTGATATATTCTTGGATAAAATTACCTTGATAATCATATAAACCAATATGGATATTAGGGAGAGGTTTTAATAGATAAGTATATTTACCATCATTAATATCTAGTATTTCACCTAGTTTATATATTTCGATAATACCTTTTACAGCAGTATTGGTAAATCTTAATTCAATTATAGCTCCAAGATCTGGGTCATAATCATAAATGGTATTGGCTTTAATAGAAAAATTTAAGGGATTAGGATTCCATAAATAACCTTCAATATATTGGTCAACTTCTTCTAAAGCATAATCTCCGGCTTCAAGAGGAAAGGGAGTTATTAAGATACCTTCGGCATTGGTTTTAAATTCGCAATAGGTTTCTTTATATGGATAAGATACGGTCTGACACACATAGGTATTGGTATTTAAATTTTTGATTTTAAAACGGAGATTGGCGATAGGTATTTCGTTATTGTCTTGATCTACTTTAATAACTTTTAACCGAGCATTTACTAACCCGTTATTGACGATTTTATCAACATTTTCGGTACTAATGTTTATTTCAAAACAAGGGGATAAGGATGTTGTATCACTACCCTTTATTTGACAAACATTATATATACCATAGGGTAAGGTTATTTTTGCTTTACCTGTAGAATCAGTAGTTATAGTTCCAACTAAAGTTTTGGTACTTTTTAAAAAGATATTAAAGACGGCATCAGCTTCAGCATTAATTATCCCACTACGTCCGTCACTTTCGACTTTTAACATATTAAAATCGAATTTGAGGACTTGTTCAGGGGAGGTAGTTTTAAGAACTATTCCATCCGTATTAATATTAGCTTGATAGACATGGGGATCAATTAGATAACCTTCACTAGGTTGTAATTCTTTAATACTATAAATACCGTATTCTAATTCTTTAGATTTAGCATAACCATATGCATCGGTAATAAGTTCATCTACTTTTTTTCCTTGTGAGTTATAGATACCATAAACTGCTCCTTGTAATTTAGCATCTCCTTGGGTTGTGGCATTATTATTTTCTTTATCAATTTTGTATATTTCTATAAAACCTGTAATTTTTTTATTAGCAATTTCTAGGGTAGCAGAAGCATTATCACTGGTTAAGGAAAAGGTATAGGTTTGGGTATTTAGAACATAACCTTCAATTGTAGATAATTCTTTGACAGTATAAGTTCCTAAGGGGAGGTTAGAACAACTTCCCAGGCCAGATGAATCAGTAGTTATAGTACATACTTCTTCTTTAGCAGAGTTATATACTCCAAAGGTCACACCTTCTAAGTTATTTCCCGAAGTATCAACTTTATGGATATTAACAGTTCCTCCATCTGAGTTTAGATAAACAGTTACTTTTAAGGGAGTAGATTTACCATAACGAAAGACATTTTGAACACCTTCTTTAAAATAGATAACAGGAGGAGTAAGGTTAGCATTAATAGTTCTTTCTAAAACAACACTACCACTACCCGCTTGGGTGGAAGTTATATGGAGTGAATCACCACTAATTTCGGCATCAACATTATTTTTTTGAGTAATAGTATAATTATGAAGAGTATGATTATTATCAAGGATATCAACCTCTTCTCCTAAATTTAAATTCGGGATTTGTAAATCTGGTTTTAATAAATAATCATCAACTAATTTATTTAATTCGGCCATTTCCGAAACGTATAATTTTTCATTTTTAGGACCATTTAAACCATTAGTAAAATAGATATTAGCATTAGGGTCGACAGTTTTCCAGATCATAACTTGGGTTATAGTATACCATTTATACTCATCATGCGTACCATAACCATAACCAAAATAAGCTAAGAGATTTACTCTTTCCCAAGTTTCTTCACTCATATTAAGTAAGACGGCATAGTTTTCTTCGGCAAAATCATAATTTTTTACTTGAGATAAGTCAAAACTTACAAATGGTTGTAAACAATAAAGAAAAGCCCCATCTTCTTTCCGAAGAATAAATCTTCCTTGTTCATAAGAACCTTTACCATTAGAATCTATTTTGGCTAGATAAACAGGGGTCCAACTACCAAGTTCCATATTTCCTTCAAACTTGGTAGCTTTAGTTTGGATTATAATAGCAAAGAAACTAATTATTAATCCACATAATTTTATTATTTTTTTTTGCATTTTTTCTCCTTTACAATTATTTTTTAAATACTAGTAAATGGAGCAATTAATTTATCTATATTTTTTAGCCCTTCTATTATATATATTAACAATTTTTCTGTGATTTCCTTTTTTTTAGGATAAATTTTAAAAAAAAATCTTCATTTAGAAGATTATTTTAGCTTTTTTGATTCTTTGATATCGTTTGACAATTAAATAATTTTTACTTTCGTTAAATATTAAATTGGAGGTTGCTTCCCATACTCCTAACCAACCGATGATTAAAAATATTTCTTCAAAGATGCTAAGGTTAACGAGTTTAGATAAAATAATAAATAAGATACCAAATACTCCTAATAAAAGGGATGCAATTATGGAATACTTCATATACATTATGTTATCTTTAATACTTAGAGAAAATTCATTTCTAAATAATTTTAAAAATTCTTCTTTTTTATCTTCATTATCAAAGTAATTACCTAATATTTTAATAGTTATCCCTTTTTTTAGATTACTTCCTCTTAGTTCTTCTAAAACATAATTTTTTAAATCAGGGTTTAACATATTAGTATTATAATTACTAACGTAATCACTTTGTGTATCAATAAATATTGTAATTTTATTATTTTTCATATTCTACCTTCTTTTTAAATTTTTATCATTTACGAATTCTTTGCGACTTTGATATATGGGGTCTTTAGCTAATCTACTGGCGCTAAGACGAAGTTCTTCTTGATAACCTAAATATTCTTTTAGAGATTTATCAATGATGAGCATTAGGGATGTATCAATGATTTTAGTATCGGTTTCTAACCAATAATGACCACCTTCTTTTTCGGCATTTTTACTACCTTTTAGAAGGGGTAAGATACCAGTGATGATATCTACATTATTAAAAGAATAGCTTAACTGACGGGCGGCGCCCCCACAATTACCGATATTATAACCTAAGATAAACATATCGCTAAAATCATGCATTTCTTTAATGGGAGATATAAAGTTTTGATTAGCAATTTTTTCCCATATATCAGGAGTAAAACCAGTTATTAAATTTTGATTAGTGGTAAGAATAGCGGTTATTTTATTTTTAAATTCTGGGTTAGTATTTATTAATTCTTTTAATAAATCATAACATTTATAATCATATTTTTCACTATCTATTAAAGTATGTAATATATCCATAATTATCGTTCTTTCTTTATTAAATTTAAATATAATTCATAGTTTTGTCTTTGTTTTTTAGCAATTACTTGTAATATTAAACCGGTTACAAAGAAGAGTAAAGATATCATAATAGCAAAGCAACTAACGATTAAACTAGGAAACTTTTCAACTAAGCCCGTGACAAAATAACCAACATAAGCGGGGATACCAATAATTATTCCAATTAATAAAGAGATAAAGGCACAGATATTAAAAAACATGGCGGGTTTATATTCTTTAAATAAGGACGCGATGGTTTTTAAGACTTTTAAGCCATCACTATAAGTATTTAGTTTAGAAACACTACCTTCGGGGCGATCACGATAGGAGACGGGGATTTCTACTAGTTTAAAGTTTTTATCTACTGCATGGATGGTCATTTCGGTTTCAATTTCAAAACCTTTAGATAAAACGGGGAATGCTTTAACAAACTCATAACTAAAAGCTCGGTAGCCAGTCATTATATCTTTAATATTATTTTTAAATAGTTTATTAATTAACCATCTAACTATACGATTACCAAAGTTATGAAAGGGACGTTTATTTTCTTGAAAATATGTTGACGATAATCGATCTCCAATAACCATATCTGCTTGACCATCTAAGATGAGGTTACACATTTCTTGGGCATTTTCGGCTGGATAGGTATCATCACCATCAATCATTAAGTAACAATCAGCATCAATTTCGCGAAACATTGTTCTAATAACATTACCTTTTCCTTGACGATATTCATGTCTTACGATAGCTCCCGATGCTTTAGCAATTTTAGCAGTATCATCAGTGGAATTATTATCATAAACATAAATATCAGCATCAGGAAGAGCTTTTTTATAATCTTTTACAACTTTAGCAATGGTTTTAGCTTCATTATAACAGGGGATTAATACAGCAATTTTTTTCATATAGCACCTCACTTTTTATTATACTATTTTTGTCTTTCTAATACAAACCCTATCATTAAAGGCATCGACATAATATAAGGAAGGGCGTAGCGGTAGTAGGTGTTAGCGGGACCAGCAATACATACTAATATAGAGATAAGAGCAGGTAAATATAAGACTATGTCTTTAATTCTTTTTTGATAAATAAGATACCCTATTAAAGTAAATACCAACCAAGTATTAAGAGCAATATTAACTAGTAAACCTAAAATGGGAAGATAAGGATATGCCTCTCCAAACCCACTTAAGATATTTCTTAAACCTTCTAAATTATTATAATGATAATTAAAGCCATTTTCGGTAATTCTTTTATCAAAGTTATGGTAAATATACCAATTAGTTTTTTCGGGATAGAAGAAACCATAAACATTATTTATAGTAGCATCAATATAAGTATTGGGATGCATAAATAAACCTTTTAACCAAACATTAAAATAAGCGATTAAATCTTTTTTAGTAGCTTGGGGATTATATTTATTTTTAACATTATCAGATAATTCCGGGTTATATCTTTCGGCAAGGGTATCATAAACTAAGACTTTATCTATGATTTTTTTATCATTAGATGAGATATCTTGGCTATGATATTTTACTAAACGCGCAGTTTGTTGAAAAGGAATGGATAACATTTCGCGAATACTACCAGGAGTGATTTTAAAATAAGGAAGAATTACTTTAGAATAAGTTGTGGATAATCCTAAAGTTATTAACAACACAATTAGTAATGGTTTCCATAATTTTTTCGTAGCAAGAATTAAGAAGGGAAAAGATAGTACTACAACATATAAACCGTTATTGCGAAATAAGATTACGAGAAGCATTACGAATACTAGTTTAAAACCATCTTTAAAGGTTATTTTAGCTAATTTTAAAGTTTTATGTAACATAATTAAATAAAGGATAATCATACTAGAGAAGATTACATCTTTAACGCCGCTCATGGCATAAAAGGGAAATACTGGTACTAAAGCATAGATGGCTAAACATAGTAAAACCCATTTAATATTAATCTTCATATCTTTTAACATATATTTAAGAGAGTATGCTAAAATGCTAGATAAAATACTTATTTGAATAATACTATATAAAAATAATCCTAGATTATCATTATGGATTTTATGTCCTAAAAATAAAGAGATGCCTAATAATAAAGTATGAATTACAGGGTGATGGTTGGTTATTTGCATTTTTTCACTAATAAGAGGAACATAATCAGCATATTTTGTTCTTATACCGAAGAACTGACGGATTTGAAAGCTAGGGTCAGGGGATAAAATGATGGGATAAAACGCTATTATATAGGGTGACCAAGCAAGAAGGATGATAAGCAGACTTATAAGAAAGGGATGATTTTTAAATAAAGTTATAAATTTATTTTTTACATCTTTAAATTTATGATGATCAAGAAAATTAAAAAGAAAACTTAAGCCATAACTAAAGATAAAGTAATAACCTAAAAACTGTAAAGTAGCAAAGGAAAATTGAAGGAGATTACCAAAGATTAAAAATGAAGTTCCATAGTTCATATAACTAAAACCAAAAAGCATTAATAAACTAAAAATAGTGCTTAAAATGGGAATTATTTTGGTTTTAACGGGTTTCTTATATAAATATAATCTATAAAATAGTATAAATATAACTAATGTTCCAAACAAACCGGTTGTCAAACCGTTGTCAATAGCACTTGTCAATTCTAGAGATTGATTAAGATTGGTAAATAAGATTTTGGCATTAAAACAGATAGCGCAGATAGTACAAAAACTTTTAAGACAAGATTTTATTTTTTCTTGCATAAAATCCTCACATTCCTTTCACTTCGTTCAAGGCACACATAGTCATGAAAACATTGAATAAAATTTATTTTATA
>CANQHW010000044.1 GCA_947623855.1 uncultured Bacilli bacterium
TGTTATTACTACGGATTTATGAACTGGATTTTGCTATTAATGATTTTAACTTGTATTTGGATTTACATCCTAATGATTTACGTATTTACGAAGAATTTAAAAAATGTGTTAAAGAAAGTAAAAAGCTTAAAAATGAATATGAAGAAATGTATGGACCACTTTGTTTAACAGAAGATGATTATAAAAATTATAAATGGGAAGAAAATCCTTGGCCTTGGGATAAGATGGGAGGTAGTATGTATGTATAAGTATGAAAAGAAACTTGCCTACCCAGTTAATTTAACAAAAAAAGATTTAAGAATGGCAAAACTTGTTATTACCCAACTTGGTGGTTATGCCGGGGAGTTAGGAGCAGCATTAAGATATTTTTCCCAAAAATTTACAATGCCGGATGAATATGGCAAAGCCGTATTAAATGATATTGCTTGTGAAGAGATGGGTCATGTAGAAATGATTGCAACAATTGTGCATCAACTTACAAAGGATGCTACTTTAGAGGAATTAAAAGCAGCAGGATTAGATTCATATTATGCGGATCATAAAAAAGGAATATATCCCGTAGATGCAAATGGGGTACCATTTACGGTTACATATTTTGCATCAACAGGTCATGTATTAGCAGATATTTCTGAAGATATGGCAGCAGAGATGAAAGCAAAAGCAGTGTATGAAAATTTAATTGATTTAGCTACTGATCCTGATTTAATTAATGTTTTATTATTTTTAAGACAAAGAGAAGTAGTACATTTCAATAGATTTAAAGAATTATATAACCATTATAAAGATATTTTAGATTAATAATATCTAGTAATTATTATTTAACTAAAAAAGAATATCTATTTTCAATATATGAATTAGATATTCTTTTTAATATTATAGGTAAGTTTTTCATCTATAAAAATAATAGCTTTATCGGATTATTAATTTAATCCTTCGCCTTAAAGCACATCAAGGCATGCTCCCTCGGACTTTGCCCGAGAGCGCTACAAGCCGAATCGTTCCTCACCGGCTTGTTTAACCCATCACGGAACTAGGATATATGGTGTTTCACTACTTCCATTTCCTTCCCCGCTCTTTATTTTTACACTGGATGTCAGATATAAAGTCGGGCGGACGCCAATCGCACTGGTCGCGCTGTAGTCGTAGACAAGACCGGACGCAGAGACACTGAACACATAGTGGGAGGAGGAGGACGAATTCGGCGTAAGTGTCCATTGAATTGCACTAGTATCTAACAACCAATCTTTTTCGGCACAATCGGTATATGCCGTTACATCTTGATCTGAACTCCAATTATACAATATTGTATCTAAACATTTTTGACGATTATATGTTTCTCCTCCACTCGTCGCATATCCATAATCACTTGGGTACATTAAGCCGATTAGATTGTCATAGTGATTAGCATTCGAACCATTTACTGTTGTACTTCTCTCGGCTTCATAAAATTGCGATGTGGTTACATTAGTAGAATTTGCTGGGCCTCCTAAATCCCATACTACTTTCTCGATCATCGCTTTACTCGCTGTGGTTATTCCTTTATGGGTATTACTATCTGTGTCTGTAAATGTATATCCATTTTTTAAATAATAACTTGTACTATTTAAAAAACTTGTGTTTAAACTTGCCTTCGCCCAGTTATTTACAGCTGAACTATGCCATGCCCTTTTCCCTATGCTATCGGCTTTAATTATTTTTACTCTATCTATTGCTCTATAATTTGTTACCTCTACTACATCGTTCATTAATCCAATAATCCGCCATCTCTCACAATCATGGGTAGAATCTTGTGCATTTGCTTCAGTTAAACTATCATAACTTTTACAATTGTACCAAATATAATTATTGGGAGTTGCTCCGATATATCTTAAATTACGATCAGAAGAAGTATCTTCTGCTATATTTGCTACTTCCAATCCGTGTTGTGCAATACATTCATTTAAGGGCATATTATCAGTACATACTTCTGATAAAGATGACAAAGTTCCTTTTTTAAATAATATAGTACATTTATTGGGTCCAGTTGAATTTAAATCTAATGACCAAGTTCCATAATTCCATGTTGCTGTTGTTATTCCCTCTGTAGTACACTCTAATCCATCATATACTACACCATCTGTTTGTTTTGGAAAATTAGTTTGAGATACACCATCTACTTTTACTGCTAATTCTATATCTTTCCTATTTATTTTAACTCTGGTATAGATTATTCTTCTCGAATATCTTACTTGATAAAAAGCATAAGATGTTCCAACAACAGCAATAACTAATAATAGAAAAGAAAAAAATATAAATCTATTTCTTCCTCCATGTTGGATCTTTTTTAATTCTTTTTCTGGATTAAATCTAAACATATAATACCACTCCTTTTATATTAATATTAAAATAATTTATGTGCACATATTGTCACATTCTATATTACAATATTAATATAACAAAAATGGGGCATACTTGTCAATGTTTTAACTAATAATAGATTAGTAAAATTTTTTCTAAGAGGTGGAATTTTATATGCTGAGAGCGTACAGAAAAAGATTAAAAATCTCGCAAGAAGAATTAGAAAAAAGAACTAATATTGATCGAAAAACCATATTTAGAATTGAGAATGATTTAAATATACCTCTTTTAGATACCTTTGCTAAGCTGGTTTTAGCTTTAGGGTTATCAGATGAAGAGATTGCATTAGAAGTTAAAAAGTGTATTAGAATAGAAAAAAATAATAAGCAATTAGTTCGCTAATAGCTTATTATTTTTTGTTAGCCAATAGTTAATATAATATTCTTACATTATCTTTATCATTGTAGAGGTCTTCAAACTTACCTTTACGGCTTATTATCATACTCATAAGTAATCCAATGATAAAGAGAAGTATTGATATTAATTGTGCTACTTTAAATCCTCCTAACATTAGAGAATCAGTTCGAAGGCCTTCGATAAAGAATCTTCCTAGACCATACCACATCATATATACGGCCGTGGTATTTCCTACTTTAGTATATTTTAGTCTTCTTACAATAAGTAGGATAATAAATCCTAATAAACACCATAGAGATTCATAGTAGAAAGTAGGATGATAATAGATATTACCAATTCTCATACCATCTATGACAAATTTAGGGATTATTTTAAGGTTTTCTAGAGTAGATAATGCTACTCTAGAACCATAAGCTTCTTGGTTAAAGAAGTTTCCCCATCTTCCTATAGCTTGAGCTATTATTAAACCGGGTACGACTAAATCAGTCATTAAAGTAAGTCTTACTTTATATTTCTTACAATAAATATACATAGTAAGAAGTCCGGCGATAATACCTCCATGGATAGCTAAGCCTCCTTCCCATATTTTAAAGATATCTATTATATGGTCTTTATATAAATCAAATCTAAATATTACATAGTAAAGACGAGCTCCAATGATACCAAAGATGATTACCCAGAAGGTTAAATTAAAGATAAAGTCTTTACTTATACCCATTTTTTTAGCTTCTTTATTAACTAAAAAATAACAGACTAGGACTCCTAAAATTATTAATAAGCTATACCAATGGATATTAAATTTACCGATACTAAAAGCTATACTATTCATTATATCATCTCCATAGTTAGTATATCAAAAAAAAAGAGTATTATCTACTCTTATATGTTATAAAATTTACGATGTTTGCGGATATAGTATAAAGTTATTGTTACAAGGATTAAAGCCGAGATAATAACGGTCATATCGAGAAAAGCTCCGGTATTAGGGTTTATATCTTCAGTTTCAGAATTATTAGTATTAGAATCAGGGGTAAGAGTATTTTCTTGATTGATAGCAGTTGTAACTTTTAGAGGGTTACTAAATTTAGTGCCATCTTGAACAACAGCTTTATAATAATAGGTTGTATTACTTTCTAAGCCTTCATCTTTTAAACCAACTTCTCCTAAACAATTAACCGCCCAATCAGATATTTTACTATATTCTCCATTTTCTTCATTAGAACGGTAGATATAACAATTAACGGTTTCTTCAGGATCTGTTGGGGTATAATCGATGGAGGGATATAAAGTAACAGAATTAGAAGTTATTTCACGTGCTTCAAGGGTTGGGATTAAATCTAAGATAGGATTACTTTCAGGATTATTGTCAGCATTACTTTTATAATCTGCGAATAAATTATCTATTTTAGAAGTATCTAAAGACATTTTTACATATTTAAAGTAATCGCCACTAAGTGTATAACTACCTCCATCACTAGAACCACTAAGGCTATAATCTTCATTTATTATTTCAAGTCCGTGTCTTTCATAGTTAATATCATATTCTACTTCAGATTCCGTATCCCATCCTAAATCTTCTAATGTATACCCACTTAAATTAAAAATTGTTTCCATAACTCCAGTTAGCATTAGAGATTGGCCAACAGTTTCATTATAATTATCAATAGTTATAACAGTACCTTTATTATCATATTCTAAATATTCATCTGTATAGTTTAAAGATAAATATACTTCTTCTCCAACATATAAATCTAAAGTTTTAGCATCAGTATTAACTTTAGAAGAAAATGCCCCATCTTCTGAGTTAAATAATTTTATTATTGTGGAGTCTTTTAAACCTTCGGATACTTCATTTACGGTAAGCATTTTAGCACTAACTTTAAGTATATTAGATAAAATAATACTGATACTTAAAATAATAACTAAACCAATATTAAACCCCTTTTTTAAAAACTTCTTCATAACATATACCTCTCTATTATAATTATAGAGTAATTAAAATATTATTGCAAGTTAAAAATCTTTTCTATTAGAAAAGTATTGCATAATTATCATGCACACATACATAGTAACAGAAAAAAACGCACTTTTATCAAGTACGTTTTCTATTTTTACCCGAATTACTCGAGTATTAATCAATCTGGTGCCAACAGAGAGAGTCGAACTCCCAACCTACTGATTACGATTCAGTTGCACTACCAGTTGTGCTATGTCGGCATCTAAAGGCTTTTTTAAGCCTTACTTACTTGGAATAATTCTACTTCGACAGGAGTTTCTTGTCCAAATAAATCAATTAAAACATTTAAACGGTTATTTTCTTTATCAATACTATCAATAGTACCCATCATACCTTTGAATGGTCCATCAATAATATTTACTTTATTACCTACAGCTAAGTCGGTATCTATTTCCATTCTACTCATACCCATATTAGCAAGAATTTTATCTATTTCTTGAGGAAGTAATGGGGTTGGTTTAGCTCCTTTACCAGAAGAACCAATAAAGCCCGTTACACCAGGGGTATTACGAACGATATACCATGCTTCATCACTCATTATCATTTCTACTAAGATATAACCAGGAAACATTTTATGAGTTTTTTCTTTTTTGACACCATCTTTTACTTCTATTTCTTTAGTTTCGGGAATAATTATTCTAAAGATGTTATTTTGAAAACCCATAGATTCAGTTTTAGCTTCTAATTTTTCTTTAACTTTGCTTTCATGTCCTGAATAAGTGTTAACTACATACCAAAGTTTTTCGTTTTCCATATTATAACCCCCTTATAAATGATAATACACTAGATAGAATAGCATTTAAAAGCATAAAGAATAGAGCAAGTAAAATACAGAATCCTAAAGTAGCAAAAGTATATTTGACAACTTCTTTCGCACTTGGCCATTTCACTTTCTTCATTTCTTGTTTTACGCCTTTTAGTAAGCTATCTTTTTTTTGTTTTTTCTTAGCCATTTTTTTCACCTCAAATTAATTCAAAATAAAAACACTTATCAGTGCTATATACAATATAGCATAAATAGTTTTATTTAGCAAGTATATTTTTAATTTTTTCTTTTATTCTTTGAATAGTATTATCTATTTGTTTATAATTTTTATTTAAAATAGTTACTATTTCTTTAATACTAAAGCCTTTTACTAATAGGTTATAGACTTCTTTTTCACTTTGGGATAAAGATAATAATATTTGGTTATCTAGTTCTTTAGCTTCTTCTTGATCAGTAATGGATAGTAAGGGATCTTTGTCTTTAGTATCTTCTATTTGCTTTAGGGCAGTGGATTCATCATCTAAGGATATAGCGTCGCTTAAGAGTTTACTTTTACTATTATTATGCATTCGTAAAATAATTTTAATTCTTCTTTCAACACATAGAGTAATAAAGGTAGGTAGAGAAGCATCTTTTTGTTCATCATAACGGTTTAAAGCATCAGTAAAACCTAGTAAGGCTTCTTGGTATAAGTCTTTACCTTCAATACCTAGGAGAAAAGCAGTTTTAGTATATTTTTTTAAGATTAATCCAATAATATAGTGATATTTATTTAATAATATTTCTTTGGCTTCTTCATTACTTTCATTAATCATCATAATAAGTTCACTATCATTATAATCATCATAATTATTCATTAGTAATAACCTCATAGATTAGGATAGCAGCAGCTACGGAGGCATTTAGGGAATTAACGTGTCCTTTCATAGGAAGGGATACTATTTCATCAGAGTTTTTTCTTACTAAACTAGAAACACCATTTCCTTCACTTCCAATTACTAAACAAGTTTTGGGAGCATAATCAACGGTTTTATAGTCCTTGCCATCCATATCAGCAGCATAGATAAAATAACCATTATCTTTTAATTTATTAATGGTATCGACTAAGTTTTTAACCATTACGACTTTAACATAATTTAAAGCTCCAGCTGAGGTTTTCATAACGGTGGCATTTACTACAACACTTCGGTCTTTGGGGATAATGATACCTTTAATACCAGCAGCTTCACAAGTACGGATGATGGCTCCTAGGTTATGGGGATCTTCTAAGTGGTCTAAGATAACTAAAGTATTGGAGTCCAGGACTTCTTCTAAAGAAGCATATTCGTAATCGTTTATATCAATGACAATTCCTTGATGATGACCATCTACCATTTTATCTAAGATGCTATTATCAATAAATTGGTAGGGTAGTTTATTTTCTTTAATATAATTTATAATATTATTATCTTTAAAGTTTTTACTTAAATATATTTTTCTTATATCTTTAGTTTTAGTTTTTACTTCATTAAAAACATTTTTACCAAATATTTTCATATATACCTCCTAAAATTATAATCTTGTAATTGTTATTTTAATATATTATAATATAAATGAACTACTTGAAGTGCGAATGCACTTAGGGTAGTGTTTTTTATTTGGGATAGGTAACTATACCATAATTGCTAGATTTATTTGCATTTAAGTTTATTTTACCATATTTTTTAAATGTATTCATAATTACTTTTATAAAATTTTCGTCAATACAATTTGTTATTCTATTAGGTAAATGCTTTTGCTCAACAAAACACTTATAATATAAATGAGTAAAGTATGAGATAAAATCACATACTTGGATGAAGTGAGATTCTTTAGAATCTTTTTCTAATATATCCTCAATTAAATATTTAATTGGCTTATTAGATACATTATTATTGTATTTGGAATGTATTGGATTATATGCACGTATACTTCTTGCAGTCGCTCTCATAGGTGACATTCTTCCTTTATCGGTTATAATAATGTAATTCCACTTACCTTTACTATCGTTTTCAATTCTTTGAATATTATAGGTTAATGCTGTTTCTAACACATTATAATCTTCTCTAATTATTTTTCTTTTATCAATCATGACATTAACAATTGATATATCTAACTTGCATATTGCTAAAGTTATTCTTTTTAAAATATCTTGTTTATCTTCTTTTGACCAATTATATTTTCGATATGGGTCTTTATCGCATAATAAGTATTTGGTGTGGATTTCTTCTTTTATATGTAAATTATATGTTTTTTTTAATTCTTTTCTTAAATTAATTAGAATATCAAAATTACTTTGCCATTTATTCATTGGCATATAAATACTTGTTAATAAAAAGGTATCAGAAGATAAAGTGTTATTGCCATCATCGCCAGTTTCGTCATAGTATGCTACATAATTTTCTTGCAAATTACACCTCCTATTTAAGTATTTCTTTTATAACCTCTTTTAATCTTTCTTTATTATTTAAATATAAATATCCTATTAAACATTCAAATCCCGTAGAGGTACGATAAGTCACAATATCTGTAGTTTTACTAATTCTTCCTTTAGCATTTCTTCCCCATTTTACTATTTCTAGTTCATTATCATTTAAAATATTATTATTTTCTAACTCTTCTAATATTCTTCTTTGACTTTTAGCACTAACATAATCTAAACTTTTAGTTTGTAATTCATTTACTTTAGTTATGCCCTTATTAACTAAGTATTCTCTTACGAAAAGTTCATAAACACTATCCCCTAGATATGCTAATACTAAAGGGGAATAATTTTGCATATTTCTCACCACTTAAAATAATACCATAAAACAATTAAAAAAGCGAGAATTTCTTCTCACATATAATATTTATATTTAGATATAAATTATATTAATAGTTCTCAGCTTTTAATTCCATGAATGATTCAGGATGTTTACATACAGGACATACTTTTAAGGCGTTTTCTCCAACATAAACATGACCACAGTTACGGCAGATCCAAACTCTTTCTTCACCTTTATGGAAGACTA
>CANQHW010000045.1 GCA_947623855.1 uncultured Bacilli bacterium
TCTTCTCCTTCCCTATTTATTTCTAATACTCTTCTAAGTTCATTATTTTCATTTATGAGAGCATTAATATCTTGTTCGTCTTGGAAACTTTTATATTCCAATTCATAAATCTTAGTTTCTTTTTCATCTAATAATCTATTTAATTCGGCGACGTAAAATTCTTCAATATCTTCTTTTTCTTGTGCTAAAGCACTTAGTCTTTCATTTTCGTAAGATTTAGATTTAAGATATTTACTCAAATCGTTATAAAATTCTTTGATAATTTGGCATTTGTGTTCTATGATTGTCACCACATGCAAATATTTTGGATTGCATTTTACTTCATATTCCAATTCTTCAATTTTATCTTTAATAGAACTTGAGAAAAATACATTTTTATAATGTATTGTAGTTAAGTATTTAATAAGTGCCGTAAATTCTAATATTAGATTTGCAATTTTATTTTTTTGTTCTTCAAATTCAGCTTTTTTACAAAAATCAAGGCAAGACCAATACATATTTTTATAAATTTCTAACTCATTTGTTATCTCTTCTTCATAATATTTTAGGATTTGAATTGGTGTTAGATTAGTATTATTAAGTAATTCTTTTAAATTGGTTTTCATTAATTTTCCCCCTTTGCTAGTTTAAGTTTTCTATTTTCCGTTTTTAATTTATATATTTCATCATCTTTTTTATCTAATTCTTTATTAAACTCATTAACATAAAACTCTAAAATAGCAAGTTTATCTTGGATAATACTTTCATCTTCACTAATTTTTTCTTTTTCTTCTTGAGCTTTAATATACATAATTAAAGTTTTAATACTATTATGAACTTTTTTAGTATAATCAGATAAGCCACCAACACCGCATAAATGTAGTGAGATAAAATCTTTTAAAAATTTAAGACTGGTATTTCTTTCGGAAACTAATTCATAAATCATGGTATTATGATTTTTTTCAATCAATTCATAAAGACTTAAAAATTCATTTACTAATGTACCAATATTTTCAGACATATCTACTAGTTCTTTATATAACAAAGGGTATTCTTTTGCTTTTTCTTGAAAGATATGTGTATAAATGGCATTACCATTTTTATAATTAGGCATAAATGTGAAAAATTTAGGATTAAATTCTTGAAAACGAGCATCAATTTCTTCTAAATAATATTTTAATATTTCTATAGAAGTTAAATTAGTATTATTTAATAACTCGTTAAAATTGGTTTTCATAAGCATTCCTCTTTCTAAAATGCCCTTTTATTCTTTTACTTCTTTTACTTTAGCATTAATACTTCCTTTATGAAGTTTAATATCTATTATATCATCTTTTTTAATACTCTTAATATCTTTTATAGTTAGATTATCTTTACTAACTATACTATAACCTTTCTCTAATATACCTAAAGGATTTAATAAATCTAAAGATTTAATTATTAAACTCATTTTATTTTTCCTAGTATCTAATAAAGTTAAAGGATTTTGTAAAATATAACTATTACTTAATTTATCTAAATTAAGAGAAGATTTTTCTAAAATAGTTTTCATATGTTTATTTAAGATATCGACGTAGTTATCTAGTTTTTGTTCTTTTATTTCATAAGATACAAATGGATTTTTTAAAACATAAGATTCACTTATGGTTGTTAATTTATCTTTCTTATGTTTAATATTGGAACTAATATTTTCATGTAAACGAATAGATATTTGATCTAAGTATTTAAAGATATCGTACATATTGGGAACAGCCATTTCGGCAGCACCGGTAGGAGTTGGAGCTCTTAGGTCGGCAACATAATCGGCGATGGTAAAATCGGGTTCATGCCCTACCGCACTAATTACCGGGATTTTACAAGCATAGATAGCTCTGGCTACAATCTCTTCATTAAACGCCCATAAGTCTTCGATACTTCCACCACCTCGACCACAAATAATTAAATCTAAGTCATAATTTTGGGCAATTTCTAGTTGTTTGACAATACTTTCTTTCGCCCCTACTCCTTGGACTAAAGCGGGGAATAAAATGGTTTCACAGATAGGATATCTTCTTTTAATAGTAGATAAAATATCTCTAATTGCGGCCCCAGTGGAAGCTGTAATAATACCAATTTTTTTAGGGAATCTTGGCATTTTCTTTTTATGTTCCGGATTAAATAAACCTTCTTCACTTAATTTTTTCTTTAATTTTTCGTATTCGATATATAAAGAACCTAAACCATCTACCTGCATATCTTCAACATATATTTGATAATTACCAGTTGCTTCATAAACACTAATGCGGCCGCTTACTAAGACTTTCATGCCGTCTTCGGGTTCAAAGGTTAAGGAGCTAGCATTTCCTGCAAACATTACCGCATTAAGACGGCTTCCTTCATCTTTTAAAGTAAAATATAAATGCCCTCTTGTATGATGTTTATAATTTGATATTTCGCCTTTTAAATAAACTTTATTTAAATGAATATCGGTATCAAACTTAGCTTTAATATATCTATTTAAGTCACTTATTGTTATATAATTTATATCCATAATTAATCCTTTATATATTTATCTAAAACGGCATTAATAATATTTTTTAAAGCTTCATCATCATATTTTTTAGCTAGTTCTAAAGCTTCATTAATAACTACTACCGGAGGGGTATCCATATATTTTAATTCAAATAAAGCCATTCTTAATATTGAAGCACCAGTTTTTTCTAATCTTTTAATAGTCCAATTTTCTAAATATTTATTAGCTAGAGTATCTAATTCATCTTTATAGGTTGTTACACCATATACTAATTCTCTAACAAACTCATTATCAACACTTAAATTTTCTTTAATTATTTCGTCTAGATTATAATCTATTTTATTTTGTTTACGGATTTCGATTTGGTAAAGAATAATCATTGCTTTTTCTCTTAATTCACTTCGTTTATGTTCCATTATATCACCTACTTTTGCTTACGAATAAATTGTATCATAATATTAATTTATTAACAATTATATTTTAAAAAGGCATTTTCATATTTCCGTTAGATAATTGTTTCATCATTTTTTTCATTTCTTCGAATTGTTTTAGTAAACGGTTAATTTCTTCGATGCTTCTAGCAGAACCTTTACTGATTCTTATTTTGCGACTAGCTTTTAAAATCTCGGGATGACGACGTTCTTCCATTGTCATCGATAAGACAATAGCTTCAATATGTTTTAAGTCTTTAGGATTAATAGTAACATTATTAAGACCCATATTTCTGGCTTGTGGTAGCATTTTTAAAATCTTTTCTAGAGGTCCAAGTTTTTGAATTTGTTTTAAGTTAGTAAGAAAGTCATTTAAATCATAATCACCTTTTTTCATTTTTTTAGCCACATCTAAGGCTTCTTGTTCATCGATAACATCTTCGACTTTTTCAGCAATAGATAGAATATCGCCCATATCTAAGATACGTGAGGCCATTCTTTCAGGATGGAAAGGACTTAATCCATCTAGTTTTTCACTATCTCCTACGAATTTAATTGGAACGTTCGTTAAATGTCTTACGGATAGGGCTACACCACCTTTAGTATCCCCATCTAATTTAGTTAAGATAACTCCAGTTAAGTGTAAGCTATTATTAAAACCATTAATAACATTGATGGCATCTTGACCCATCATGGCATCGATAACTAAGATTGTTTCATGCGGATGAACTAGTTCTTCAATACCTTTTAATTCGGCCATTAAGTCTTCATCAATATGTAAACGGCCGGCGGTATCAATAATGATATAATCGTTATGATTTTCTTTGGCATAATCTAGAGCTTCCGAAACAATATCATTAACTTTCGTTTTGCCATGGTCATAAACGGGAATATCTAAGCTTTTGCCAATCGTCTTTAATTGGTCGATGGCCGCCGGACGATATATATCACAAGCAACTAGTAAAGGTTTTTTAGCATGTTTCTTGCGTAAATAATTAGCAAGTTTTCCTGCTGTTGTAGTTTTACCACTACCTTGTAACCCGACTAACATTAAAATAGTTGGATATTTACTCGTTTCTAATGGTACTTCTTCTTTACCAAGTAATTCTACTAACTCATCTTTTACGAGTTTAATAAATAATTCATCTGGTTTTAAAGATGCGGAAACATCCATACCTAAAGCTTTTTCTTTAACACTAGCAATAAATTCTTTTACAACTTGATAGTTAACATCCGCTTCTAATAAAGCCATTCTAATCTCGCGCATGGCATCGTTAATATTTTCTTCGGTAATTCTTCCTAAGCCACGAATATTTTTGATGGCTTTAGATAATCTATCTCCCATATATTCAAACATAATGTATCTACTCCATTTCTTTAATTATTTTTAATACTTCCTCATGGATATCAAAAATATCCCGTAATTTATCTTTATTAACACATTCGATTATTTTATAATTATGTAATTTAGCTAATTCTAAATAAGCTTCTTCGGTATTTTTAAGATGCAAGAAGGAAGTTTCATAAGCATCCGTAATATTTCTTCCTCTTTTTAATTCTAAGGCTTTTTTATAAGGCATATGTAGTAAAATAGTTAAATCCGGTCTAGGCATTTCTAGTAAATCATATTCTAGATTTTCTAACCATTTATAAAAGTTAAGACGTTTTTCTTCTTCGTCAATTCTACTTCCTTGATGGGCCATATTACTTTCCACATAACGATCCATAATAATGATATAACCCTCTTCCAAATACTCTTTAATTTTAGGTAGGTTGTATCTTCTATCCGCCGCATAATATAAGGAAGCAACTTTGGGATCGACTTGTAAAGCACCCTCTTTAAAGTAAGAAGGATCCATATTTTCTCTACCAAGATAGGGACCACCAATTATTTTACCAGTAGGTGTGTCATAAGTAGGAAAAGACATAAGTTCACATTTTACTCCCTCTTTTTTTAAAGCTTGTACTAATAATCTCGTTTGCGTTTCTTTACCAGAACAGTCTGTCCCTTCAAGGACCACGATTTTACCTTTCATATGTCCTCCTATAAATCGATAATCTTTGTTATTCTTTTTTTAATATTTTCCAGATTATCTTCTTTTAGAATCGTTTCTAACTCTTTTTTTATTTCTTGTTTTTGGAATTTTTCTTCAAAAGTAAGTAATTTATTTTCTACGGTTTTTAAAGTTTTACTTACCGCACTTCTTGTAATCGATAAGTTTTCACTTATTTCACTTAAGGATAAGTCTTCTTCATAATATAATTTAAATATTTCTTGTTCTTTATTAGTTAGTAAGGAACTATAAATATCAAATATTTCTAATAAATTTACTCTATTCATAATAAATCCTTAAATAAACCGTAGATATATTTTTCAATATCAAATGTTTCTAAATCATCGACGCCTTCTCCTAAACCGATATATTTAACGGGGATATTTACTTCTTCTTTGATAGCTAGAACGATACCACCTTTAGCAGTCCCATCTAATTTAGTTAAAACAATACCGGTAATATTGGTTATTTCTTTAAAGGCGATGGCTTGGGATATGCCATTTTGACCGGTAGTGGCATCAATTACTAGTAAAGTTTCATGGGGAGCTTCCGGAATAAATTTCGCAATAACGCGATTTATTTTATCTAACTCATTCATTAAGTTGACTTTATTTTGAAGTCTTCCCGCCGTATCAATTAAGACGATATCCACATTTTCTTCTTGGGCTTTTTTTAAACCATCAAAGACGACACTAGCAGGGTCGGCTTCTTCTTTACCATAGAAGATACTTTGAGTTTTATCAGCCCACTCTTTTAATTGTTCCGTAGCTCCTGCTCTAAAGGTATCACCGGCGATAAGCATAACTTTTTTACCTTCATTTTTAAATTTTTGAGCAAGTTTTCCAATGGTTGTTGTTTTACCAACGCCATTAACTCCAACAAATAGTAAAACGGTTGGTCCTTCTTCTGCAAAATTAATCTTATCACTTAAATAAGCATTATTAACATAAATAATAAATAATTCATCAATAATAATTTCATTTAAAGAAGAAGTATTGGTTATATGTTCATCTTTAACTCTTTTACGTAACCGGTCCATAAATTTTACGACCGTATTTACCCCGATATCCGCCATAATAAGTAAATTTTCTAGTTCTTCATAGTATTCTTCATTAACCGTGGTAAACGTATGTCCCAAAACATTTAACTTGGAAACAAAAGATTTCCGTGTTTTTTCTAACCCACTATCATATACTTCTAAAGTTTGTTCTTCTTTTTTATTACTAACTAAGTTTTTTAGTTTTGAAAATAAACCCATAATTATCACTCTCCGCATATACCTTGTGGGGCGAAGGTTTTATATTCCCCAACATCTAAACCATCTTGATTTCGTATATATTCATTATACACTATTATTATAGCATCTTCTTTACAATTATTATCTTCTATATAAGCTTTATCTTTTAATTCTTTAATAGTTACTTTTTTAAGACATCCGGAAGTACTGGTGCTATCAACGCTGGTGGGTTTAAAACCTTCTGCACAAACGGTTAAATCTAGTTCTCGAAGACCATAAGTTAAAGCCCCATCTAGAATTACTCTTCGATTTTCTTCTCTAGTTTTAGCTTGGGAAGAAGTAAGGACATTTAAAACAGAAGGAGCAGCAAAAGTAATGATTACTCCTAGAATAACAATTACCGCAATTAATTCTACTAAACTAAAACCTTTTTTATTATTCATAAATTCATCTCCTAGATATAAGTATAACAAAGCATCTTTACAAAATAAAGTTTTTTTTGTATAATGGTTGATAGCCAAGTTTACTTTTTTATTTAGGAGGAATTAAAATGAATACAAATGAGACGACTAATGTTATTGCGTTAGGTGGTTTAGGTGAAGTTGGAAAAAATATGTATGTAGTAACTCATAAGGATGAGTTATATATTATAGATGCAGGGGTAATGTTTCCCGAAGATGAACTACTAGGTGTTGATTATGTTATCCAAGATTTTACCTATTTAAAACAAAATGAAGATAAAATAAAAGGACTTATTATTACCCATGGGCATGAAGATCATATTGGAGGTATTACTTTTTTACTACAACAATTAAATATTCCTGTGATTTATTCACCAAAGATTGCGATTGATTTAATGGAGAAAAAATTAGTAGAAAAAAATATGCCTTATAATAATTTTGTAACGGTTACAAAAGATACAGTTATTAAAAGTAAGTATTTTGAAATAGAGTTTATTAATACGACCCACTCTATTCCAGATAGTTATTGTATTGTACTTCATACGCCGAATGGAACGATTGTGGAAACGGGAGACTTTAAATTTGATTTAACCCCAATTGGTCCAATGGCGGATTTACATAAAATGGCACGGATTGGGGAAGCGGGAGTTAGACTTTTATTAAGCGATTCTACGAACTCATTATCTCCTGGGTTTTCAAAGTCTGAAAGTATTGTTGATGAAACTTTAAATGATATTGTAAGTAAGCATCATGGACGAATTATTATTGCAACCTTTGCTTCCAATATTTATCGGGTTAAACACATTATTGAAACTTGTAGAAAAAATAATCGGAAGATTGTGGTTTTTGGAAGAAGTATGGAAAACTCAATTAATATTGCTTTAAATAATGGACTTATTGAGGATAAAACAATTATTATTGATGCTAATGATGCTAAAAATTTAAAACCTAATGAAGTATGTATATTATGTACAGGTAGTCAAGGAGAGCCTTTAGCAGCACTATCAAGAATCGCGAATGGAACGCATAAACAAGTAACGCTTTTACCAGATGATTTAGTAGTATTTTCTTCTAAACCTATTCCTGGAAATGCGGAAGCGGTTAATAGGATTATTAATAAGTTATATTTAAAAAATGTTAAAGTATTTACGAATTCAGATTTTTCAGATATTCATACATCAGGGCATGCAATGCAAGAAGAGCAAAAGTTAATGCTTCGAATTATTAAACCAGAATATTTTATGCCAATGCACGGCGAATATAGGATGTTAAAAGAACATGCTGATACGGCGATTAGTTGTGGGATTCCTAAGGATCATACTTTTATAATGAAGAATGGAGATGTTTTATCTTTATCTAAGGATAAAGTAGAGATTACTGGGACGGTTACAGCAGGAGATATTTATGTTGATGGTTCAAGAATTGGAGATATTGGATCAGTTGTTATAAAAGATCGGAAACTGATGAGTCGGGATGGTATATTAGTTACAATTTTAAATATTAATCCTTTTACTAAAAAGTTACTTATTAAACCAAATGTTACTACGAGAGGTTTTGTAACGGTGAATGAAAATACAGCTTTAATTAATCAAATAGAAGAAAAAATTACTACAGTAGTAAATAAATATCTTGCAGAAAATAAGTATAATTATATTGATTTACGGAATACGATTATTTTAGAGGTTCATCCTTTTATTAATAATTTAACAGGGCGAAGACCTATTATTCTTCCAGTTATTATGGAAGTAAAAGAATAAATAAAAAAAAGGTATTTAAGTTGAGACTGCTGAAAAAGTAGACAAAAGATTACTGTAAAGAAAGACAGTAGTCTTTTATTTTGATATAATTATATATAA
>CANQHW010000046.1 GCA_947623855.1 uncultured Bacilli bacterium
GACCCTAATGATGGTAAAGATATCATTATGGAAATAAGAGGAGCAGCCGGCGGCGATGAAGCCAACATTTTTGCTGGGGACTTATTTAGAATGTATTCTCATTACTTTGAACATCAAGGCTGGAAAATAGAAGTCATTAACGAAACTCCCGGTGCCAGTGGTGGATATGCCCAAATTGAATTTATTGTTAAGGGTGACGATGTTTATTCTAAAATGAAATATGAAAGTGGTTCCCACCGTGTCCAAAGAGTTCCTACTACCGAAACTCAAGGTCGTGTTCATACCTCTACTGCGACCGTTTTAGTAATGCCAAGTGTCGAAGATGTTAACATTGAAGTTAAAGAATCTGATATTAAAATGGATGTTTATCATAGTAGTGGAGCAGGTGGTCAATCAGTTAATACCTCAAATTCCGCTGTTCGTCTTACCCATATACCAACTGGTGTCGTAGTAACCTGTCAAACCGAAAGAAGCCAATTAAAAAACCGGGAACGCGCTCTAGCTTTATTAAAATCTAAAATCTATGATTATGAACAACAAAGACAAGAAACTGCAGTCGGCGCCGAACGTAAAAGTAAAATTGGTACTGGGGACCGTAGTGAAAAGATAAGAACTTATAACTACCCGCAAAACCGTGTCACCGACCATCGTATCAATTTTAGTATTATGGAACTAGACAGAGTGATGGAAGGTGCCCTAGAACCAATAATTGATGCTTTAATCAATGAAGATATGCGTCTTAAACTTGCGGGCGATAACCAAGGAATCTAATGGAAATATCTCGTCTCGATAAGGAATTATTAGAAAAAAAATACCCAAATGATACCTCTTATTTAGCTAAATTAAAAGCTAACTATCCTGTCCAATACTTAATTGGTGATGTATCTTTCTGTGGGTATCCCATCCAAGTTAATGAAAGTGTTTTAATTCCGCGTTTTGAAACCGAATATTTAGTTGATAAAACTTCTAAAATCATTCAAAAACTAAATTTAACCTCCCCTACTATCTTAGATATTGGTACGGGTAGTGGTTGTATTGCTATCAGTTTAAAAAAAATTATTCCCTCTTCTTTTGTAACTGCCCTAGATATTAGTGAAGAAGCTTTAAAAACCGCTAAGGAAAATGCTAAACTAAATAATGTCGATATTACTTTTTTTCACCAAGATATCTTAAACTCTAAAATACCAGATTATGACGTAATTATAAGCAATCCCCCTTACATTGCTTATGATGAAAAAGTCGCTCCCGAAGTAAAATATGAACCATCTCTTGCTTTATATGCGAGTGATCAAGGCCTAGAATTTTATAAAAAAATTGTTGATAACTTAGCACTTATCCACTTTAAGTTATGTGCTTTTGAAATCGGTGCTACTCAAAAAGAACCAATAGTAAATTATATTAAAGCCAAACTTCCTGCTTATCAAGTTACTTGTGAAAAAGATTACAATAATTTAGACCGCTATATTTTTATTATGAAAGTGTAAAGTATTGCACTTTTTTTGTTGCTTAAATTTTTAATAAGGTATAATAATTATAAGGAGTAAAATAATATGAACCAAGATTTAAAAATTATTAAAAAATTATATGGTGAAAAAATGATGCATCTTTGTCGCGAATATTTTCCTACTATTTTAGAAACTCCAACCCTTTTACCTACTCTTTTACAAGAACACTTCTATCCTTCGCATGATTTATATGAAGATCTTATAGATAATCAAAAAGAAAGAGAATTTAAAAGTTATATTTATAGTTTAGTTGATAAACAATATCTCCCAACTACTAGTAAAGTAACCCAAACTCCGGAAGAACTTTTAGCCCTCGCTGGTTATGATCTATACGAATGTCATACGGAAAAAGAAATCCAAAGTTTTAAAAAATATTATAAACCTAATGAAGCTTTATGTACCTTTCATGGTGGACGCTTAGAAAGATGTCGTGTTTTCTTTGCGGTGAAAAAAGATGTCGCAAATATTAGACGAGAAGACTTTCCCAATCCCTTAAGACAAGATTTATATGGCACCTCCATTATTAGTATCCAATTTAGTAAAGATGGTACTAACTCTTTATCCATCAAAAACCGTTATAACCATACCGTCGCCGACCCTGATGCAACCTTCTCTAATGATTTAGATAATATCATCGCTGGTTTAACTGCTAGTTTTGAAAGTCATTATGGCCTAGTTCAAACTTATAAGTCTCAAAATTTTGCCATACCTGGCTATGTTAATTTTCGAGGAAGATTCTATAAATATAATTATGAATTAAACAATAATTATTACTGCCCTGATAATATTGTAATTGATAACCGCGGTAATGTTCGGGAATATAATCATGAAAAATATATTGTTATGGATTATTTCATCTTAGATTTAGTAAACAAAAAGATTATTAGTAACTCAGGGTTTCATGATCCTTTTGAGGAAGCTTTTCAAGATATTACTAAAATTGAGATTAAAAAGAATAAAGACACAAAAGATATCCTTTTAACTAACCGTGAAAATGCGACCTTTACTATAACTTTAGATAAGCAAAATAGAATAATTGGTTTAGTAAATAATTACATCGAAGAAATCCCGGAGGCCTACTTATTTTATAATACTGCCTTACAATCTGTTTCCCTTCCTAATGTTAAAAGTATTGGTAATGATTTTAATTATTTTAATCCCAACGTAGAACAAATTAATCTACCTAGTGTTATAACTATAAAAGACAATTTTCTTGATTCTAATACAAAATTACAAGAATTTAATGCCCCTAACTTAGTTAAAGTTGGTCATAACTTCTTATTTACTAACGGAAATTTAACTAACCTTAATTTACCATCTTTAGAAGAAGTTTTAAGTGGTTTTCTTTACTGTAACCATAATCTTACAACATTAAATCTTCCTAAACTAAAACAATGTGGCGATTATTTTATGAGATATAATAATTCTTTAACAACAGTAAATGCTCCCTTCTTAACCAAAGTTGGTAATTACTTCTTCCTTTTAAATAGTTCTTTAAAAAACCTTTCTCTTCCCTCTTTAAAATATGTAGAAGATCATTTCCTTGCTCATAATTCTAATCTATCTTCTCTTGAAGTTCCTTCTTTAGAACAAGTCGGTCACTGTTTTTTAGAAGCTAATCGTTTTATAACAAAACTTGACTGTCCCTTTCTAATTAAAGTGGGAGATCATTTCATGCAATCCAATTGTAACCTTGAATCCTTTGATGCTCCTTATTTAAATGAACGAGGCACTAGTTTTCTTCCTATGATTGACCCTGAAAAACTAAATATCCCTGGAGGTATAAAAAGATGAAAAAATATATCATTGAAAAAATAGGTAAATATAACTATACTTTAATAGATGAAGAAGAAAATATCTATGAAATAAATTTAGAAATATTAGATATTTCTTATCACTTAAAAGATATCCTTTATTTTAATAATTTTTCTAATCATACCCAATATACCTTTGGACCCCTAAATAGTAAATATGGTAAAAATACTCAAGAAGATGTTTTAATAATTGATAACCATAAAGAAAAAATTTATTTACAACGTTATTATGGTTAATGAATAAATAATCTAAATATCACTCACTATATACTTGGGTGATATTTTAATATGAAAAAATTACTTCCTCTTTTAGTTATCTTTATAACTATTATAAATATATCTAAACCAAAAACTGCAGATATTATAATTCCTAATGACTCTATAAGACTTCGAATAATCCCTGCTGATAATAGTGCTAATTCTCTTTTTGATAAAGCTAAAGTAAAAGACCTAGTCAAAAAAGATATTATTCCTCTTTTATCGACTGAAAAAACTTTAGAAGCTACTCGTACTAAAATAACTAATCTTCTCCCTGTAATAAAAGAAAAACTAAATACCCTAAACATTCCCTATTCTATTAATTTTGGTTCCAATTACTTCCCTTCAAAAACTCTACTAAATCATACTTACAATCCTGGTTCTTACGAATCCTTAGTAATCACTTTAGGAAAAGGAAACGGCTCTAACTATTGGTGTGTCCTCTACCCGCCCCTATGTTTAATTGATGAAACAAAATATGGTACAGATACTGTAGAATATAAATTCTTTGCTCAAGAAATAATTAATAAATATTTGAAATAAATTTTTACCTCCTTTATATAATTAATTAGGAGGCTTTTTTATGTCTAACTTTTTTCCTATTCTTTTCGTTGGTATCGCCCTTAGTATGGATGCTTTTTCCTTATCCCTAACCTTCGGAACCTTAAACATTACCAAAAAAAATATTTTTTTCTTTAGTATTACCACCGCCCTTTTCCATTTCTTTCTTCCTCTTTTAGGTTTAGCTTTAGGTACTAAAGCTTTATCTACTCTCCCCATTAATCCCAATGATTTATTAGGTATCATTCTTCTTATTTTAGGTATAAAAATTATTTATGATATGCTTTCTAAAGAAGAACCCACTTTTTCTTTAAACATCTTTGGTTATCTTTTATTTGCTATTCTAGTCAGTTTTGACTCCTTTACTACTGGCATTGGTCTTCCTGCTATAACCACTAACTTTCTTTTATCTTCCACTACCTTTTCCCTAACCAGTGGATTTTTCACCTCTCTAGGTTGTATTATCAGTAAAAAAGTCTCATCTAAACTTGGAAAAAAAGCCAATTACCTAGGACTTACCATTTTAATTATCTTAGGACTTTACTATTTATGTAAATAAAAGTCTCTTTTATTTGCGAAACTCCCTATTTTCCTATATAATCAATATAGGTGAACTAAAATGAAACTTTATAGGGATATTTTAATTAAAGCTAAACAAGAACATTACGCCATTCCGCATTTTAATATTAATAATTTAGAATGGGCCAAATATATTTTAGAAGAATGCGAAGCCAATAAAAGTCCTGTCTTTTTAGGAGTTTCTCTTGGAGCTACTAAATATATGGGTGGTTTTGATGTTATAGTAGGAATGGTAAATGGTTTAATAAAAGATTTAAATATCACCATCCCCGTTATGTTACATCTAGATCATGCTAGTAACATCGAAGATTGTAAAAAAGCTTATGATGCTGGCTTCCGTTCCATTATGATTGATGCCTCCCGTTACTCTTTAGAAGAAAATATTGCCATGACTAAAGAAGTAAGTACTTATTGTAAAGATGCTTTAATCGAAGCGGAAACTGGTCATATTGGAGGTAGTGAAGATAATCTTACTAGTGAAATTTATTATACTACCCTAGAAGATAGTAAAGAATTTTTAAATAATACTAAAATAGATATGTATGCCCCTGCTTTAGGTAGTGTTCACGGTATCTATAAAGGAACACCTCAAATAAATACCCAAAGAATGCACGAAATAAGTTCCACCTTTGATATCCCTTTAGTCCTTCATGGAGGATCTGGCTTACCTTCTTCTATCTTAAAAGAATGTATTCAAAATGGAGTATGTAAAATTAACTTTAATACTGAACTCCAACTTGCTTGGAATAAAAGTGTAAGAGACTTCATTTATAATAATATAGCTGTCTACGACCCTCGCAAAATAATCTCTGCAGGTGAACAAAGTCTTAAAAAAGAAGTAAAAAACTATATTGAAATCCTAGGCAGTAAAAATAAAGGATTGTGAGTTATGAAACAAATAGTTATTGAAGGAGGCATTCCTTTAACTGGAGAAATCCAAATCAGTGGAGCTAAAAACAGTGTAGTAGCTTTAATACCTATTGCTCTTTTATCTCCCCATAATGTTACCATAAATAATGTTCCTGATATTAGTGATACCTCCTCTTTATTAGAAATGTTAAAACTTTTAAATTGTCATATTAATTATGAAAATGAAACATTAAGTATTGATACCTCGAATGTTAAAAATACCTTTATTCCGGGAACTTTATCTAAACGTTTACGAGCTTCTTACTATTTAATGGGAACTTTACTAGCTAAGTATCATTATGTTGAAATGTGTATTCCTGGTGGTTGTAATATTGGCCTTCGTCCTATCGACCTGCATTTAGATGGTTTCAAATCTTTAGGAGCTACTATTACTACTACCGAAGATAAAATCTGTCTTAAAGCCGATAATTTAATTGGTACCGATATTCATTTACGTGTTCCCAGTGTCGGAGCCACAATTAATTTAATGATCGCCGCTACGGGAGCAACTGGGACTACCCATATTTATAATGCTGCTAAAGAACCAGAAATAAGTAACATCGCTGACTTCTTAATTAATCTTGGAGCTAATATCACCGGTGCTGGAACTGATACCATTACCATTAATGGTGCTACTAACTATCATGATGGCGAAATTACTGTCATCCCCGACCGTATCGAATCTGGAACCTACATCCTTGCGGGAGCATTAATGGGCGAAAATCTTACTATCTTCGGTATTAATCCTGATAACTTAACTTCTCTTTTTGAAGTATTAAATAATATGGGAGCTAACTATCAATTAAATGGTAATAATTTAACTATTACTAAAAAAGATACTTACCATCCCGTTAATGTAACTACTACTTATTACCCTGGATTCCCTACTGATTTAGCCCAACCCCTATCAGCAGTCTTAACTAAATGTAATGGAACCTCTACTATTACCGAAACTATTTGGGAAAACCGTTTAGGTCATGTCCCTTATCTTGTCAAAATGCACGCCAATATAAGTATTGATAGTAAAGAAAAAATCTCTATCTATGGCCCTACTACCTTTTTAAATAAAGAAGTCGAAGCAAGTGATCTTCGTGCTGGGGCTTCCTTAGTCATCGCCGCCCTAGCAGCACCAGGTATCACTACTATCAATGCCGCTGAACACATCTTAAGAGGATATGAAAATATCGTCGAAAAATTAAGTGGCATTGGTGCTAAAATTGAAGTTAAAGAAATAGAATAATAGAGAAATCTATTATTTTTATTTGGTGATTATATGAAATTTAAACTTCTCTTATTAACTACTCTAAGTATCTTAATAGTATACTTAATATATAACTCAGCTCCCCCTACTAATCCCTATATATTATCTATATATGATAAAACTACTCTCCCCGAATATAACTATAATAATATTATCAAAAAATCTCTAAAAAATACTAATATTACCTATGATACTACTCTATCTAAATATAACTTTGAAATAGAAAATTTAAAAGATTATATTTTAGAAAATAAATATAATATTAAACAAACTATCCGTAAATCTGATTTAATAATTATTCATCTTGGTAAAGATGAAATAAAAGATAATAATAGTTATAACTCTTCCGTATCTAAAGAAATTTTATTAGATATTTCTTCTATCTTTAAAAACTTACGTAAAATAACATCAAAAAATATAATCTATATTCCCCCTGAAGGAATATCTAACACCCTAAATAAAGCTTTAAAAAAAATATCTAATGATTATAACATCGTATATTTAAACTCTACTGAAGATATATCTACTAAATTATTATCCTATCTTCAAGAACTAAAATATATCTAAAAAATGTCAAATAAATAAGAAAACTATTGCATAAACCTATATTTATGATATATAATACTTCAAGAAACAAATTACTATGTATAAGATTATACATGGCGAAGGGAGCGTTAGTATGAAAAAGAATATTCATCCAGAAGTTAAAAAAGCTACAGTAAAATGTGCTTGTGGAGCAACATTTGAAACTATGTCTACTAAAGAAGAAATCCACGTTGAAGTATGTAGTGAATGTCATCCATTCTATACCGGTAACCAAGGTCGTGCTAAAAAGACTGGTGCTGTAGAAAAATTTAACAAAAAGTTTGGTATTAATCAAAAAGCTGCTTAATCAAGCAGCTTTATTTTTTAGGATAAGGTTTCCTTTCATTAGTCCTCCCTATCATATAATCTATACTTAAATTATAAAAATCCGCTAATTTTTCTAATTGCTCTATTGGGATTACCCTAATACCTAATTCATATTTTGAATATTGTTGTTGGGTAGTATGCAATAATTTAGCTATATCTTTTTGTTTATAATCTCTATCTTCTCTTATTTCCTTTAATCTAGTTATATCCACATTAATCACCATACCAAAATTATTACACACACCTAAAAAGGTGTATTGACTTTAAGCTCAAATGGGTGTATTATTTGATTATAAAATAATATAAGAGGAGCTGAATTATGTTTAGATTTAATCCAGAGAAAGAATTAGATAAAATCCAACATGGAAGTAGAAATAGATTTATATTTATCTCTTTTCTATTATTAGTTATTGCTGTTGTTGGAACATCATATGCATTTTATCAAGTAAGATACTCGAGAAGAATAATATATACCAGAGTTAAAATAAATCGAAAAGATGTAGAATTAGCAGTAAAGATAGAAGGAGAAGATGGTAATTTAGATCATTTTCCAACAAAGGAAGATGGATATACTTATTCTAAAACCGAATGTGATAATGAGGGTGTAACAACAGTAACTTGGAATGATCAAACTTGGAAGTTAAC
>CANQHW010000047.1 GCA_947623855.1 uncultured Bacilli bacterium
TAACTCGTCTCTCCCACTAGTACTGCTCCATAACTATCCTTTAAAGCCGCTGCTAAAACCTCAGAAGCACTTGCACTATTACCATTAATTAATACCGCAATTTTATAATCTTTTTTATCACTAGTATTATCTTTAGTCTCCGCTACCCCGTTTTTATCTTCTAAGCCATATATAACTTTTCCCTTTTCTAAGAATAATTTTGCAATCTTTTCTGTTTGATCTAAAAATCCTCCCGTATTATCCCTCAAATCAATTACCAAACTATCAATTTTATTATCTTCCAGATTTTCTAAATCTTTCTTCACTTGTTTATAAACTGAACTACTAAAAACATCAATCTTTAAATAACCCACTTTCTTTTCATTATAATCATATATATTCGTCGAAGTTGCAGGTTTTAAAATCTTTTTAGCTTTAACCTTACAATCAACAAGTTCTTCTCCTCTTAAAACACTAATCGTTAACTCTTTATCTTCATCCTTTATAATATCAGTAACTGTATTAATATCTTTATCACTAACATCTTCGCCATCAATCTTTTTAATAATATCTCCTTCTAAAAAACCAGCACTCTTAGCGGGAGTATCATCATAAACCTTACTAATTACCATCGTATTATTCGTCGTATCATAAGTTATTCCTACCCCAATTCCTACATAATCTCCAGCTAAATCCTCCGCTAAAGACGCTGCTTCTTCACTATCCATATATACAGAATATTGATCTCCTAAATAATTCATCATTCCATTAATAGCGTTGTTAATAAGTTCGCTCTTATCCACATCTTCATAATATTCATCTAACACTGAAGCATAAGAATTTAAAAATTGTTGTAAATCACTATCCTTAGCTAAATCAGTATAACTCATACCATTCGCTGCTCTATAATTATTAATTACTATTAAACCCGTAGCTAAAGCCGAAAACACCCCCGTTGCAATTATCACAATAATAATCTCAGGTAAACTAAATCCTAATACTATTTTCTTGTTACTATCTTTCATAATATAACCATCCTCTATTTTCCATTTTATCACTAAAATGCATTATGTTAAAGAAAAAAGTTACTAGTTTGTCTAGTAACTTACAATTCTACATTTAATTCTTTCTTTGCTTTTTCAGAATCAGTAATAGTTTTTGTTATTTTTCCATCTTTAATTTTTAATAGTGTAAATTCTCCAAATACCATATCTTTAACATCTCCCGAAACATCGGTCTTCTCCCCCACATGTTCCTTATTTAAAGGATTAGCTAAATCCACATAGTATAAAGGAAGAGCATTTTCATTATCGCTAGAATAAATTATTCCCATATTGCTATAACTACTATTTTCCTCTTGATTATATACTAATACATAGTATTCTTTAGCTGGTCTATTCAAAATAGTACCTACTATTGCAGTATCATAACTAGTCGTTACTTCTTGTATTTTATTTTCATCTTCATCGCTTTTCTTAAATAAATCTTTACTAACAAAAGCTCTTGTTAAGAAATAAACTCCTACTCCACATACTAATACAACTACTAAAATAATTAAAAAATTCTTTACTGCTTTCTTTTCTTCCATTTAAACCACCTACCACCATTATACACAAATAACTCCATAAAAGCAAACTAAAAACAGAAAATTTTTATTTCTGTTTCCTAAATTTATTTTAAAGTTGTAATAGTACTACCAATACTTTCTGCAATCGTTAATAATTCATTACTCGTTAAATTCCCACTAGCTAAATAATAATCAATATTATTACTTGTCCAATAAAGAGAATTACCTGATAACGCCGCAATTGTATCATTTAACATTAAAGGTTCCCCATAAACTGGAATTACTTCAAATTCTTCTAATGGTTTACTCATTTCTTCCACTAAAACAAACTCTTTCGCTCCTCCAAATGTTAGAATTGCTCTTGTTCCATCTTCTACATCAATAAGCTCTTTACTAGAAAGATATGTATCTGTCGGAACATATAATGGATATATTATATCTTCTAAAGATGATGTATTTGCTTCACTACAACAATCTTCTTTAATTAAATTATCTAATTTAAAATCATCTTCATCTAATCCTGCTTTATAATCTAATTTATTAACAACTAATTTAATTTTAACTACATCACTATCATTAAAAACCTCTACTTTTTTAAGATTAGAATCCTTATCTAAATAAATTATTTGATAAACTAATTCTTGGTTATTTGGATAATTAACATCAGTTTTAACCATATATTCTTCATCTTTTACTTTAATATTTGCTTCTTTCATACTTTTTATATCTTTTACTAAAGAACTTAGTAAATATGATTGGGAACCATTATTCGGCCAGTCGGATTGGAATTTAAAACTCTTATTTAAACTAGGAGTTACGACATATATTCCTTCACTATTCTTTAAAATAACTTGCTCATGATTATTTATTTGATTAATTAAGGATACTTTATAATTATCCCCTTTTAAATAAGCCACATCTATCTTATAAGTAAAAGTATCTTCATCATTAAATATTTCTAAACTACCATCTAATTTATAACTCTTACTACTATTTACCTTACTTTCAAAATCTTTAACTACTGATTCATTAGTTTTTTTACCACATCCACTTATTAAAAAAGCCAGCAAAAATAACACCCAAAATCTTTTCATTACCAACACTCCTTCTCTAATAAAATATATTTCATAATTCTTTAATTATTCATGTATATTTTTCTTAATTTTAACTCATACTAAGATTAGAAAAGAGGATGAGTATATGCAAATAGTTCAAAAAATAGCATTAGTTTTCACTATTATCGGTGCAGTTAACTGGGGATTAATTGGTTTATTTGATTTTAACTTAGTTAATATGTTATTTGGTGGAATGGAAATGTTAGAAAAATTAGTCTATATTATTGTGGGAGTGTGTGGCCTTATTAATATAGGTATTCTATTTACTGAATTATATCAAGGTGAACATTAAAAAAAATTCCTTACTTTGGAATTTTTTTTAATTCTTTGTTAAAGTAATATTTACTCCGGAATTAACGATATATGTTACTTTAGAATCTTTACCTTCTACAATTACTTTTACGTTATCGTGATCTCCACCGGTATACCCTGCTAAATCAATGTATGCTTCAATATCATCTGCAGTTATTTTATCAATAACTGAAGCTACTCCATTTACTAAAACATTTACCGTTTTATCTTCTCCACTTCGTGCATTAACTGTATACCCCGATGGTACATTTCGATAAGTTACCACTACCCCTTCAATCGTTTTTTGCTCACCATCTCCAAAAGATACTTTAACATTGGCATAATTATCACTAATATATCTTACTCCACTTGGTTTAGGAATTACTACATTATAGGATGTATCTCCTGTGGCCCCCTTACCTGTAACATCAATTGTTACCGGCACACTAGTTATACTATCAATCTCACTTTGTTCACCATATATTTTAACTTTAAATTCATTTTGACCATTAATCGTAATATTAGATATCGCTTTCCCTGCTACCAACTCACCCGTTGTCATTATTCTAAGTGGTACATCTACACTATAACTACTTAACTCAATCGTAGCTCCCACTGTTACTGGTACAATTTCCACATTTTCTAATATTTTTCCATTCTCATCAAAAGCCACAATTGGAACACTTTCTAAAGTATACGTACCACTATCTTTAAATTCATCATTACTTAAATCAATAAGAGCCTTAACCGTTGCAATCTTAGCTAAAGTTTCCTCACTACCTTTAACAACTACTTCATTCTTATCTAGATTAACACTCTTTATACTTAAAGTTCCATCTAACTCATCTTGATTTAATAAATCATAATCAATAGTTTTAAGACTAGATACTTTCTTACTAATTGTTACATAAACAAATGACGGATCTAGTTTATAATTTAAATTATCAATATTTTGATTATAAGTTAATTTAACTCGATAAGGATCTTCTCTAGGAGTATAATCTGTTAAATCTAAAACCACTTCATGTTCTCCTAATTGTTTCGCTAAATATAAATCCATCTTCCGCCCAATTAAAGTAATATCAACCGTCTCTGGTATTCCTTCAACAACATAAGCTTCTTTATTATACTCAACTCTAACCTCTTTATTAACCAGTATCTCCGCATCCGTTCCAACTAAAGTTATTACTCTACTATCTACTAAGAAAAAGACCACTATCGCTAAAATTAAAGAAAAATATAATAACACATTTGGACGATTCAAAAATGAATCTATTTTTATGGGATTACTTCCAATTCTTTTCCCTATAGCATAAACTAATTTACTTATCGGAGTAACAATATATCTATCTATTAAATAATAGAAAGCTTTAAAAAAGTTAGCAATAGCATTAAATATCTTACTCATGAGATTCACCTTCTTCCTCTTCATCAGCATTATAGAATATCTCTGCTTTTGGTTTTAACTCTTCTACTAACATCATCCTAAATTCATCTAAACTTAAATTGTAATGAATCTCATTATCAAAAGCAATACTAAGTCTTCCCGTCTCCTCACTAACTACCAACGCTAAAGCATCACTTTCCTCCGCAATCCCTAAAGCTGCTCTATGTCTCGTCCCTAATCTTTTACTAACATTAGGATTCATACTAGTTTTAAATACCGCTCCCGCACAAGTTAATCTATCCCCTTGAATAATTACTCCTCCATCATGTAAAGGTGAATTAGGGAAAAATATACTTCCTAATAACGGACTAGTTAAATCCGCATAAATCTTAGTAGCTGGATCAATATATTCTTGTAAAGACATATCTCTTTCAATTACAATTAATGCTCCAAACCGATTCTTCTTTAAATATTCTACGGCATCCATTATTTCATAAACTACTCTTTCTCTTTCATCAACCGTTAAAATTTTATGTCTTCCTAAAAGTTGCGTTCTTCCAATAGATTCCAAAACATTTCTAATCTCTGGTTGAAAAATAACTATAATCGCTAAAGGTCCCCATTCTAGAATATACTCTAGGACTACCCCTACCGTATATAAATTTAATAAATTACTAATAACTTTAATTGCTATTAAAAATACAATTCCTTTAACAATTAAAACTAATTTAACATTATTTTTAATATTTTTTAAAACAAAATAAAACATTAACCAAACTACTGCTATATCAATTACTTTAGTTAAAATACCCCATAAAGTTGTTAAAGTCATAAAAAACTTCCTTTCTAATATCCCACTAATTATTATACCAAACCCTTTTTAAATTTCAACTACAGTTTTTCTACCTCATTAACTGCTTGATTTATTGAAGGTACATCCAACTTCATTGTATTCTTATTAACCGTATCTCCAATATTTCTTCCTTCTACTTCCTTTTTTAAATCCTCTAATTCCGGTTTATTCTTATTACTTCGCATATCATTTTTAACGACTAAATCATCATTCTTAATTGAATTATACCCTATAAGAGCTAATACCAATAAAATACACAAAATAATCAAAATAATATAACTATCTGCTAAAACATTTAAGAACCCCTCCATACTATTCCTCCTTTAACTAATATTTAAAGTTTGATTCTTTGGTTGAATCTCTACAAAAGTATTCCCATCATTAACGACTAAATCTTCTCCTGTACTTTTAACTTTATACTTTGTCTTACTACTCCTACTTTCTTTTTCCCAAGTAATAGGTATTGCTATTCCTTCACTAATATAATAACCTTCCCCACTACCTATATTATCAAAATTTTGACGATTCTTCTCATCCCCTGTGATAGTAGAATTAGCAACTTGATAAACTATAATATTCTTAAAAGTATACTGTTCTTTAGTTACATAATCTGTATGTGCTACTCCATTAACACTTCTTTTATATACTTTATTCTCCGTATCATAATCATAATGATTCCGATAAGCATTAGAAAAATCAATATCTACACTCGTTGCTTCCACTGCTAACTCATCACTACCTAAATCTAAAGAATCCGCACTATAAGTTAAAAGTAACCCACCTTGTAATTCCTTCCTATAACCGTAGTAATCAACCGCTTCATTAAGCCTTTCCGTACTAGTATAAGCCGTGTGCTCCGTTGCTACGGGTAAGGTATTATCTTTCCAAAAGAACTTTGTACCACCCATAATATTATTAATTCCTAAAGTTTTAATATCACTTTGGGCTTGTGGACTCCATCCCCAATGGGCATAATAAGCATCATTTTCTAAAACATAATCTAAATAGTAATGTCTTGCACTTCTAACCGTTCCAATCCGCTCCACATTAACATCTCTAAATAAAGCTAAATACCTAGTAATACCTCCTTCTACAATCATCTCATAAATAATATACGCTTCTTGTAACCCACTTTGATAAGTTCTTGCAACATTAATATTATTAATCATCACCGCAAAAGGTCGACTCTTAGATTTTAAATCCACTATTTGAATCTCTTTCACTTCTTCTGGTGTATACCCGTTTTCTGGACTCTCTTCATTATTAATTAAAGATTTATCTTTCCCTAAAAAAACAACTCCTAAAGATATCGCCCCAATTAATAAAATACTTCCCATAACTAAAGCTATCTTTCCCCGTTTATTTAATTTATTCCAAAATTTTTTCATTAAATCACCTATACTTGTATTAATAGTATACCATATTATTTTTAGAAAAAAAAGATTTAACCTCTTACCATTTTTTAGTTAAATCTATATATTATATTACCGAAAATGTAACTAATTTTGAAGTCTTCTTGCTTCTCGCTCTAAATCCCGTTTCTTAATACTTTCTCTTTTATCATAAAGTTTTTTCCCCTTACATAATCCTAATAATACTTTAACTCGATTATTTTTAAGATAAACTTTTAAAGGAACTAAAGTTAAACCTTGCTCTGCTACTTCTTTTTGTAATTTTCTTATTTCCTTTTTATGTAATAATAACTTTCTAGTTCTTCTCTCCTCATGATTAAAAATATTACCTTCATCATATTTAGGTATATACATATTAAGTAAGTATACTTCATTATTTCTTATAATAGCATAACTATCTTTTAAATCGCCACTTTGATTTCTTAAGGCTTTAATCTCCGTACCAACTAAGGCAATACCACATTCATATTCACTTAGGATGAAGTAATCAAAGTAAGCTTTTTTATTCTTTAGTTCCATCTTCTTCACCATCTTCTACTAAGACAAAATCGACTGTACTATTTTCTTTACTAGCGGCGATACATTTTACTTTTACTTTATCTCCTAAACGATACGTTTTCTTAGTACTTTTACCGACCATGGCTAATAATTCCGGAACGTAGTTAAAGTAATCCCCTTTTAAAGTACTTACATGAACTAAACCTTCGACTAAGTTATCTAAAACGACATAGAAACCAAAAGTTGTTATAGTATCAATCGTAGCGATATATTCTTCGTTAATATGACTTTCCATATATTCGGCGACTTTCATATCAAAGCAATCACGTTCGGCATCATCGGCGGCTTGTTCTCTTTCACTAGAATGGGCGGCGATTAAAACTAAATTATTGCTTAAACCTGATAACTCATTTCTATCGATTTCATGATTGAATAAATATTTTCGTAATAAGCGATGCACTGTTAAATCGGGAAATCTTCTAATTGGGGAGGTAAAATGCGTATAAGCTCGACTTCCTAAACCAAAGTGCCCAATATTATCAGTACTATAAACGGCTTTCGCCATACTTCTAAGTAATAAATTAGATAAGGTACTAAATTCTTTTTTATCGCGTAATTCATCTAGAATTTTTTGCATAGTTATAGGACTAGTTAGATTTACTTTTCCTTTAATACTATAACCTAGAATACTTATTAAAGATAGGAAGTCATTAACTTTTTCTTCGCGGGGTTTATCGTGAACCCGGTAGATAAATGGTAAATCCATATTATATATATAATCCGCAACAGCTTCATTAGCAGCAATCATAAAGTCTTCAATTAGGTTTTCGCCATCTTCTCTTTTAACTTTCTTAATATCAATCGCTTTACCTTGTTCATCTTGGACAATTTTAGCTTCTTCGCCCCCAAAATCAATGTAACCACGACCGACTTTTTCTTTTCTTAAGATATGAGCTAGTTCATTCATCTTGATTAAGGTATCTTTAAAAGGTGCATACTCGGGATCAACGATATTACGCATTAAAATATCATTCTTCTTCCGGCTTTTGATATAACTAGGGAAAATCTCCGCATTTAATATTTTACCTTTATTATCAATATCCATTTCACAAGAAATGGTAAGTCTTACAACGCCTTCATTTAAAGAACAAATACCATTAGATAGTTTATGTGGTAGCATAGGGATTACCGTATCCGCAAGATAATGGGAAGTACCTCGTTCATAGGCGGCATCTCCTAAAGCGGTATTTTCTTTAACATAATTACTAACATCAGCGATATGCACTCCTAAACGATAGATACCATTTTCCCCTATTTCTAAAC
>CANQHW010000048.1 GCA_947623855.1 uncultured Bacilli bacterium
TCCCTGCAAAAGTTGTTGCTTCATTCAAAGCTGGAAGCAAACTTAAAGACGCTCTTAACTAATTTGAGCATTTAAAAGATCACTTAGGTGATCTTTTTCTTGTGTAATTATTTAATCTATGATAGAATATTTTTTACTTTGGTAAAGGGGGTATAAATATGGATACGATAGTGATTAATAATACTAAATTAAAGAATATGCAATTAGTAAGTAATACGAGTTCTAAGGTTTATACTAAAGGGGATAAAATGTATAAAATTTTAAAGGGGAGTAAATCATCATTAGGAATAGCAAAGAAAAAGATAGAGTTAGTAGCATCTTTAAATTTAGAAGATATGGAAAAACCTTTAACGCTTATTTATTCTAAAGATAGATTTAGAGGATATGTAAGTAGAAAGATAGAGGGACCAACGGTTGATACTTTTTTAGATAGTTTATCTCTTAAACAATTATATAATTTAGAATTGTTAACTTTAATATATGAAAGTATTACAAAAGTTATTATAAAGGGAAATAAACAAGGAATAGTTTTTCCAGATTTAGGAACTTTAGATAATTTTATTATTACAAAAGCGGGTTGTAAGTATATTGATTTAATGGGTTTACAAGTAGAGAAGTATGGTTCTAAAGAATATTCAAGTTTATTAGGTAATTATGGGGATTTAGATAAAATTTTAAATAATAGAAAGTATCTTATTGATAAGAGGTTATTTTCGATAGAGTTAGATAAATTATCTTTAATATATTTATATTTTGATTTAGTATTTAATATTTCTTTAGCTAATAAAAAAGAATTAGGTAAAGAAAGAGTAATATCTAAATTATTTCGGGAAATTAATTTAAAAGATTATGATTTAATGCATAAGGTTTGGTTATTAAATCAAAGAGATAAACCTAATGAGTATATTTTAGAAGATATTAAAAGAATAAGGGATAATTATACTTTAGTAAATAAAGGAGCTAAAAGGGTATTACAAAGAAAATAAATATTTGCAATTTAGAAGAGTTTATGATAATATAACACTTAATCAAGAAGGGGTTTTAGGTATGGATAGAGTAGATTTAACGAAAGAAAATTTTAAAGATATGGAACTTAAGAGTCAGACAACATCTTTAGTATGTTTTAAAGATAATTTAGTTTATAAAGTATTTAATCCACAAATAGTGGAATTAAATACTGCTAAAAAAAGAGTAGAATATTCTACTGATTTAAATTTATATCATATCGAAAGACCTAAAGATTTATTATATATGAAGGATAAATTTATTGGTTTTAGTTCATATAAAATAGAGGGAGTGGAATTAAATAAATATTTATATAATGTTTTACCTTCGGGAGCATATTATAATTTAGAAATACTTGCCTATATTTTTAAAGATTTAGAGAAGATTGTAACTAAAGCTAATGAAGAAGGTATTGTAATGCCAGATTTAGGAAGTTTACAAAATATTTTAATAACGAAGAAAGGTCTTTTCTATGTTGATTATAGTGGATTACAAGTAAGGGATGCTAGAACCTCAGATATATCAACGTTATTAGTAAATAATTGTTGGTCGAAGATGTTTGATTGTAATAAATATTTTAATGAAGATTTATTATTTACACCCGAGATAGATAAAGCTACTATTATCCATTTATTTTTTGCTTTAGCTTTTAGGATTAATTTAAAGAATTACGATTTTAAAGAAGCACATGTTTTAAAGGAAGTTTTTGAAAAGAAGTTTAATATTATGGATAGAGAGTTAATGTATAAAGTATGGCTTTTATATCAAGATAATTATGCTAATGAATTTATAGCAGATTATTTAGAAGAGTTAGCGCATTCTTATAAAATAGAAGCAGATTATAAAAGAGGTATAAGGCGGTTGGTAAGGAGATAGTTTATGAAGAAGAATATTTATGATTATTTAGTAATAGTAGAGGAAGCAAAAGAGTATTTTTTTAAGAAGTATAATTTAGATTATGAGTATATAGAAGATATTTGTTTACAATTTTTATTAGTTTATTTAAGTATATTAGAAGAGAATAAGATAGTTAGAAATCATTTTAGGGGGTTATATTTAACTAAGTTGGATGAATATTTAAGAGTTAATAGAGGGAATTTAGGAAGAGAGTTAAAGATTAAAAAAGAGGGTTTAAGTAATATAGAAGCTATAGTAAATTATTTATGTAATATTAAGAAGTATCCGTTATATAAAGTAAGTGATTTATTAAATATTGATGGTTATGCTATGGGAAATATTTTAGATAGTATAGATTTTAAAAGAAAGATGTAATATTATATGGAAAAAATTAATTTAACAATAAATGATTTTAAAAAGATGGAATTAGTTAGTCATAATCTTTCGTTGGTATTGCAAAAGGATGATAAAATGTATAAAATTTTAAATCCTTTTTATAATGATTTAGAGATAGAAAAAGAAAAAATATTACTTTGATATTAAACGTTTATTAGTAAGAAAATAAACTTATATTTAGAGACGAAAAGTTATATCTTTTTTTAGGAGTTTTTGTATAATAGATTAGTAGGTGATGAAGATGAAACAAGATCATATAAGAAATTTTTCTATTATTGCTCATATTGATCACGGGAAGAGTACATTAGCGGATAGGATATTAGAGATAACAGGGGGAGTAAGTAAAAGAGAGATGAAAGAGCAATTACTTGATAGTATGGATTTAGAAAGAGAAAGAGGTATTACTATTAAGTTAAATGCAGTAGAGTTACATTATAATTATCATAATGAAGATTATGTTTTACATTTAATAGATACTCCTGGTCATGTGGATTTTTCTTATGAAGTTAGTAGAAGTTTAGCAGCTTGTGAGGGAGCTATCTTAGTTGTAGATGCCGCCCAAGGTATTGAAGCGCAAACTTTAGCAAATTTATATCTGGCTTTAGAAAATGATTTAACGATTATTCCAGTTATTAATAAGATAGATTTACCTAATGCAGATGTAGGAAAAGTTACGGAAGAATTGTGTAATGTTTTAGGTTTTAAGAAGGAAGATATATTACTTTGTTCGGGGAAAACCGGAGTAGGAGTTAAAGAGTTATTAGATGCGGTGGTAGAAAGAATTGCTCCTCCAAAAGATTTATCTAAAGAACCGACTAAAGCTTTAATATTTGATAGTTATTTTGATGCTTATCGAGGAGTAGTGGCTTTAGTAAAGGTGGTATCGGGGAGTTTAAAAGTTAAAGATAAAATTCAAATGATGGCGAGTGGGAAAGTTTATGAACTGACAGAAGTAGGAGTTAATACACCGAAAGAAGTTAAGAAAGAAGAACTTGTTTGTGGGGAAGTAGGATGGATTGCGGGAGCAATTAAAGAGATAGAATATGTTAAAGTGGGAGATACGATTACAACGGTAGATAATCCAGCGGGGGAGGCTTTACCGGGTTATCATGAAATGAAACCTATGGTATATTCAGGTTTATTTCCGACGATTCCAAATAAATATCCGGCTTTAAAAGAAGCTTTAGAAAAACTAAAATTAAATGATGCTTCTTTAATCTTTGAACCAGAAACTTCGGATGCTTTAGGGTTTGGTTTTAGATGTGGTTTTTTAGGATTATTACATATGGAAATTATTATGAGTCGGATTGAAAGAGAGTTTGATATTGGAATTATTGCAACAAGTCCTAGTGTTATATATAAAGTTATAATGACAAATGATGAAGAAATAAGTGTAGCTTCTCCTAGTAAAATGCCGGATAAAGTAAAGATTAAAGAAATTAAAGAACCATATATTAGAACGAATATTTTTGTACCTAGTGAATATATTGGAGCGATAATGGAGTTATGTCAAGATAAAAGAGGGGATTATGTTAGTATGGATTATCTTAATGAGACGAGAGTTAATATTCATTATAATATACCTTTAGCAGAGATTGTTTATGATTTTTTTGATCGTCTTAAAAGTACCACGAAAGGTTATGCTTCTTTTGATTATGAATTTATTGGGTATAAAGAAAGTGATTTAGTTAAAATGGATATTTTAATTAATGGGGAGATAGTAGATGCTTTATCTTTAATTGTCCATAAAGATTTTGCTTATGATAGAGGGAAAAAGATTGTTACAAGACTTAGAAGTATTATTCCTAGACAGTTATTTCAAGTTCCCATTCAAGCAAGTGTTGGTAGTAAAGTAATTGCAAGGGAAAATATTAGTGCTATGCGGAAAAATGTCTTAGCTAAATGTTATGGAGGAGATGTTTCACGGAAGAAAAAACTTTTAGAACAACAAAAAGAAGGTAAAAAACGGATGAAGATGGTAGGAAGTGTGGAGATTCCACAAGAAGCCTTCCTAGCGGTATTAAAAAGTGGGGATGAATGAGATGGCAAGTTATAATATCCATTTAGCGATTGGGAAAAGATATATAGCTAAAAGAAATGATATTCAAGATATTAGTTCTTTTATAAGAGGATTAATTGAACCAGATTTAACTTTAGATAAAAGTAAGACACATTATACTTTACCTAATTATGAAGAAACTTTAATTACCCATTTACAAAAGAAGGTAGGATTATATGAATATATCAAAAGTAATCCCGATTTAAATGATTATACTAAAGGAGTGTTTTTACATTTAATTACAGATTATTTATTTTTTAATTATTTTATTAATAAAGATTATTTAGAAAAGGTGGATTATCAAAGATTTTGTGCGGATTTATATTATAGTTATAAAATGGTAGATAAATATCTTTTAGATAAATATGAAATAGATTATCAAAAAATACCTAATGATTTAGTTATAGCGATGCAAGAAACTTTAAAAGAGGTTTATATAAAGAATGTAAAAAATATTATAATTTTAGATAAATTAAATAATTTTATTGAATATGTATCAAGTATTGATTTAGATAATTATGCTAAACAATTAAAATTAAGTAAGAAGAATGTTTTACCATAATAACTATAAAGGAAATTAATTATTTTCCTTTTTTTCTATCATTTATTATGGTATAATTAAAATATATTAAACTAGAAGAGGATGAAGTATGGAAGAAGAAAAGAAAGTAAAAAAGACAAATACTCCGAAAAAAAAGAGTACTACTTCTAAGAAGAAGACGCAAACAAAGAGGACGGCAACAGCAAAGAAAAGTACTCAAACAAAAAAGCCGGTTACAAAAAAGACTCCGGCTAAAAAAGGTAGTACCGTTAAAAAAGCAGTTAAAGTAGAAAAGATAGTTAAAGTAGAAGAAGAAAAAGTAAATAAAGAAGAAGAACCAGAATTATTAACGGATTTATTTAATAAGGATTTTTCGGATAAAGTAAAAGAAAATTTAACCGATAATGAAATGGCTGATGATTTTTTAAAAGAGTTTAAACCTAATTATGTAAAAATTGTTTTATGTTCGATTTTTTGGGCGATAGTTATTTCTCTAGGAATTATTTGGGGAAGTGATTTAGTGATGAGTTTAACCGGAAATGAACCACAATTTTGTTTAGCCAAGACAATATATGAGTATGAAGATGGAGCGATAAGTGAATGTAAGGGTTTTGGATATAATGTTTATCATTATGAACGGGGAAAAGAAGATAAATATATTTTTCGACCATTCTTTATTAAATATGAAATAGAAAAAGAATAAACTTGGGAAATTCCAAGTTTTTATTTTAGGATATTTTGATACATCAAAAGAGCTTGTTGAGCAATTTTTTGGCTACTAAATTTTTGGGCGATACTTATTAAATATTTTGGGTCATAAGAAGTTTTAGAACATTTAATAATAGCATCAGCCATACTTTGAGGGTTTTCGACTTCACAGAAGCAACCGCAGCGAGAATCTAAATAGGTTTTTGGGCCAAGGCATTTAGTACTTACAACAGGGATGCCACAAGCTAGGGCTTCAATACCTCCAATAGCAAAGGTTTCAAGATTACTACTGATAATATAGATATCATTTTGGGCAATGATTTTGGCTACATCTTGTTTATCTTTTCGACCAAGGAAGGTTACATTAGAATCAAGATTTAATTTAGTACATAAAGATTTATAGGTAGGTAGGAGATAACCGTCCCCAATGATAGTTAGATGGACTTTATAACCTTTAGCTAGTAAGATATTCATAGCTTTAAAGATATCTGAAATATTTTTACCTTGTCTTAAAGCACAAGCTATGACGAGGTTGATACTTTGGTGTTTTTTGGTAGGTAAAGGTTTAAAGATAGAGGTATCGACAATATTAGGAAGAAGATGGACATTATTTGTAAGATCATGCATTTCTTCAAGCATATATTTACTTACAACAGTAAAATAACTATTATCTAAGACATATTGACCATATTTTTGATTATCTTTGGTAAAGAATCTTTTAAAATAGGAAGCGTGTTCTTGAACTAAAACAGGGATGTTAAATTCTTTACCTACAACACAAGCGGCATAGCCGGCGGGGATGGTAATATTAGCGTGGATAACATCGGGACGACCTTTTTCTTTAATATACCATTTTAAAGCTTTACGTAAGACTTTAACATAGTTATGTAGTTGGAGTTTAAAACTAATACGATTAACATTAAGCATTTTATAAATATAGGTTTGATAGGTAGATTCCTTAATAATACTTTTTTTATTTATAAAAGGGAATTTATAAAAAGAGGTTATTTTTTGTCTACTAATGAATAACATATCAGCAGTAACATTATCTAAAGTATTTAAGCTAGTAGTAAATTCTTTATGATAGATACCTAATAGAGAATCACTATCTATAGGGTACCAAGTAGGGATTACTAAGACTTTCATTTTGATCCTTCCTTACTAATATTTTGACCCGCAATTAAACCACTCATCCAGGCAAATCCTAGGTTATAACCGCCACAATCACCATCAACATCTAATATTTCTCCTGTAAAATATAAACCTTTAATTAATTTAGATTCCATAGTATTAGGGTTTATTTCAGTTAAAGGAATACCTCCTAAACATACTTGGGCATCTAAATAAGTTTTAGTACCAGTAATATTTAGGGGATAATTAGTTAGATATTCGCCTAATAAAGATAATTTTTGCTTATCTAGTTCTTCTAATTTAACATTAGGTTTAATATGACATTTTTGTAATAGGGCATTACTTATTTTATAATTTAACATTCCATCTAAAATATTACTTATATTATAATAGGGTAATTTAAGACTTTGTTTAGTAAGAAAAGAATAGATATCTTCTTGTAACCAAGGTAAAAAATTTATTTTAAGGGTATAATTTTTATTTTCAGATAATCCTAAAGAGATATATCTACTTAAGTTTAGAATACAAATACCACTTACACCATATTCTGTAAAAAGTAATTCTCCAGTTTCTTCTTTGATGGAAAGGTTTTTTTCATATAAAGATAGATTAATATCACATCTAGTACCTTTTAATTCTTTACAGATAGTATCATCACTTTTTAATTGAACTAAAGCAGGAAGAGGAGGGATGATGGTATGTCCTAGGGAGGTAGCAAGATCATAACCGGTGGTTTTAGCATCTTTTATAGAAGCTATACTTCCGGTAGCAATGATTACTTTGTCAGCTTCATAGCTATTATTTAAAGTTTTAATTAAAAATTTAGAATTTTTTTTAATACTTAAGACTTCTTGTTCATAAAGAATTTTTACTTGATAATATTTAGCTAAATTTAATAAAGCATTTAAGATACTAATAGCTTGATTAGATGCTGGGTAATAATAACCGTTTTTAATTTTAGGAATAATACCTAATTCTTTAAAAAAGTTTAAGACTTTATCTTTAGCTAAATTATATATAGGAGTAAAACTTTTAGGATTACTAGTATGATATTTATCTAAAGTTTGATTTTCATTCCAATAATTACAATGACCATTACCAGTAATTAATAATTTTTTACCACATTTAGGATTCTTTTCTAAGATAGTTACTTTACAACCTTTTTTAGCAGCAGTAATAGCACTAACTAAACCAGAAGCTCCTCCTCCAATAACATATACATTCATATAAATTCACCTAAAGTTATTGTATCATATTTATTTATCATTGATAATACTTTTAGGATAGGGTTTTCGTTCATCAGTTAAATAGAGAATATAATCAATACTAGTATTATAAAATTTAGCTAGTTTAAGTAAGATAGAGGTAGGTATATTTATTTTTTCTAATTCATATTTACTATAATTACTTTGATCTACATTAAGATATTTAGCAATATCTTTTTGATATATATCATTATCTTCTCGTAATTCTTTCAATCTATTCATAAGTTATCACCATTTATATTTTAAAATAGGTATCATTTAACTATTGACAAATAGGTATATTTTACCTAAAATATAATATATAGGTAATATATACCTATTATAGGAG
>CANQHW010000049.1 GCA_947623855.1 uncultured Bacilli bacterium
GTACATTATTATTTGCGATTATTCCCATATCTTCTCTCCTTTAAAATTTCATTATTTATTTTCATTTGTTGGCTCATTTCATTAACTACATTAGTAAGATTTTGAATATGATCTTCTAATTTATGTGAATTATCTGTGTAATTTTTTATTGTTGTAGAATTTAATTTTATTACTTCAGAATTATTTTTTATTACTTGTGAGTTGTTTTCTATAACTGATTTAAATGAATCCATCATATAATCTTTTTCTTCAGCTCGTTTTAATTTCATTTCTAAAAATTTTGGGAGATATTTAAGCCCTAAGAACAAAATTACTCCCATAATACATCCATAAATTCCTATTTCTTGAATTATTTTTATGATTTCTTCCATTTCTATTCCTTTCCATAATAAAAACCACTTAGAAGTGGTTTAAATAAAACTTTCTATAAGCAGAATGCTGGAGCAATGTTTAATTTATCATTACCTTTATCAAACGTAATACCAGCTTCTCCATTATAATCAACTTTCACCCAAGAACAGCTAGAATTAGCACCAGGGCTTCTTAACCAATAAGAAGTGGCAATAGAAGAAGCTACTCCATTATTATTATAATATTTTTTTCTATTGCCAGCTGTTCTATAATAATTATATTGATTGCCTTCCTGTGCTACACTACCTTGATAATAAGTATAACTTGCTGAACCAAATACTTCTGGATAAGAAAGAAAAAAAGCTTTATCTTCTGTATTTGGTCCCGAAGAAGGATAAAAACCGTGACCAGTCATATTTTTTTTAATAACTGTTTTAATCAAAGGTTGAATAATAGTAGGTAACGAATTGACAAATGTACCATTTAACCAAGTACGACGCGGACTAGTTTGATAAGTTTCTTCATAGCCACCATTAAATCCACCTTCACTAGCAGAATCGCTACCTTATACTTCTTTGCATTGTAACGTAATAGCAGCTTTTGTTTTGCCATTAATTGGTGTAACTAAATTATCGTGTTCTATTCCTATTATAACCATAGTTATATTTTGAGCAGCGTGTGCTTCTCCTCCGGTTGTAGCATTCATAGCATTCAAATGAATAGCTCTAGTATCTCCTACCTTCCAGTAGTCCCCTATATTAATAATGCCATTATAGTGTGCTTCAAGCATTGCACCTATTTCCTCATCAGTTCCATCTGCAAACATTACTATTTTAAGCGGTTTTTTTGCTCTATAAATCACTTCTCCATTATAAGCCATACCCCCTATTTTATTACTATCAACATACCCCCCCCCTAGGCGGTCTCCATTAATATATATTCCCATTTTGAATTTCTCCTTTCTATAGGCAAAAAGCCGGAGCAATAGAGTATCTTTCATTGCCGTGCGCAAAATTAGCTGTACCATTTCTATACCCTAATCCCCATCTATATCCATACGTACCATCATATTGCGACATAGGACTTCTTAGCCAATATGAAACAGCGACATTGCTAGGATTACCACCATTATTAACATATTTTATTCTATTGTTAATATCTTTCAAATATTCATATTGTGTGTCTTCCCAATCTTCTGGATTATTATTATTTAAATAGACGTTATATGTTGCTGTGCCAAATGCTTCTGGATAACTTAGTAACCATATTTTATCTTTAGTAATTAATGGCGACCCAGTGGTTGAATTATGTTGAGCTAAGTTCTTCTTGTTTACTTCCTTTATTAATGGGCTTAAAGTACTAGGCAAAGCATTTAATAACCCACCATTTAACCAATTTCTTAAAGGACTACCCGAATAATTGTCTGTATTGTTAATAGGAGAGTGCGCTTTTCCCCAATAATATTCAGTTTCTTGGTTTCCATTATTACCCATTGCTTCTTTAAATCCAATTGTTACCGCCGCTTTTGATACGCCATTTATTGGTGTACTTAAATCATCGTGATTAAAATCATATATAACTATATTCATATATTGTGCTGCGTGAGCGCTAGAATTATTAGAAGCTGCGCTTGTTGAATTAATATATATTCTTCTAGTATCTCCGACTTTCCAATAATTAGCAATATTTATTTTACCTTGGTAATGCGCTTCTAACATCTTCTTTATTTGCTCATCTGTGCCAGTAGCAAAATCTACTATTCTATAATTTGAACTTGTAATATTTTTGTATATTGCTTCACCTTTGTAATATAAACCCATATATTATATCTCCTTTCTACAAACAAAAAGCTGGTGCGATGCTAATCGTTGAATATCCATCGCTTCGAGAAATAGTATAATTATAACTTGTCATATTATAATAACCAGTATTTCCAGGAGTGTCAGATGATGGACTTCTTAACCACCATGAGTTACTATTATTTGTAGCAATACCATTGTTATTATTGTACTTAGCTCTATTGGTTTGTATTTTATAATATGGATATTGATTGCCTTCTTTTGCTTCATTTCCTGAATAATATTCACTTTTTGGCTCGACTCCAACAAGTTCAGAAGCGGATATAAAAAACGCTTTATCTTGAGTATTAGGTCCAGTTGTACTATCTGTATGATTTGCTAAATTCTTTTTAGTAACGGTCTTAACTAAAGGTTGTATGCTACTAGGTAATGAATTGATAAATGTACTGTTTAACCACGTGCGACGTGGATTATTAGAATAATTATCAGTATTAATAATCCGCCCGCTAGAACCTTTAATATAACCAAGTTCCCAACCTAATTGACCATTTGCTAGTATTTCTCGGCATTGCAAAGTTATAGCTGCTTTTGTTTTCCCGTTAATAGGTGTTGTTAAATTATCATGTTCTATTCCTATTATAACCATAGTCATATCTTGCGCAACATGTGTTTCATTAGCACCAGTACCACTTGGCATATAATCTAAATGCATAACTCTTGTATCGCCAATAGCCCAATAATCATCAATATTTATTTGCCCTTGATAGTGTAAATCAAGTATATGTGCTATTTCTTCATCTGTTGCTTCTGCAAATGGTTTAATTGTTAATGTTTTTCTATGTATTACTTCACCATTATACATTAATCCATCCGGTTTATTCCCGTTTACCATTAATCCCATAATTTACTCCTCTACCCAATAATATAAATGAGTCGTATCTCCTGCTGATTGTGCTTTTGCTTCATCTTCATCTTGGCATTTTACAAACATATCATTTGTTAATTGACTTAATTTAGTAGGAATAGCACTTGTTTCCGCTTTATTGTTCCAACTTGATATGTTATTAGCCGTTATTGATTTAACGTGTGATGGGACTGTAGGATCGGTTTCAGTATATTCAGTAATAAACCCACTATCATTTACTAAATCACTAACATTTTTAGGAATTACTAGTGTATCTAATTTAGATTTATCTTGAGCTGACATTAATCCACTAGAACTACTTGTCGCTTCTTGATATGTTGTATCTTTTGTTTCCAATGTATCTTCTGTGCCGTCTCCTCTTGTATAAGTAATAGTTTTACCATCAATACTTAATTTTTTAATATAACCGCTACTATTTAAATCTAATTTATTTTGTAATTCTTTTTGAAAAGTTTCATTAGTAACATAATTAGCAAGTAAAGCCTTTAATTGATCGTTATCCGTATAATTACTAAAATCAATTTTAGTTGTACCAATTTTTTCCCATTTATCTTCAAAATATACGAACTCATCATAATAGTTATCTTCTTGAGGTTGTGTACTAGGTACAAAATAAATAATATTCTTTTCACCAGTTTCAGGACGGACGTCAACTTTTTTAAAATTAGCTCCTCTTATAGATTCTATTAACTTATTTACTTCGTCCTTAGTATAAGTTTCTGCTTTTTTGTAGTAGTTAACTAAATCTTCAACTAATTTAGTAATAAATCCAGTATCATTGGTTAAATCGCTTACACTTGTAGGTATTTGATTAACTTTAGCATAATTAGCATCGTTTTCAAAATCTGATACATTTGTGGGTATTTCATTGGTTGTAATAAATCCACTATCATTTTGTAATTGAGAGTTTTTTGTAGGTATAGCATCTTTTTTTATAAATCCAACATCATTATTTAATTCGCTTAGATTTTTTGGTAATGCAGTTTTATCTGCTTTTTGTTGTAATAATCCATCTAATTCTTCATTAGTTTTATAATTAGTTAAATCATCTACATCTTTTGTAATATATTCTCCTTCAGGTTGTATTCCTAAATCATGTAAAGTTTTATTTCCTTCTAAAGTTGTATCATTTATGCTTGGTTTATTTTTTAAAGGATTATAGTCAAAATTTATATTATTTACAAAACTTTCGTTTTCTACTTCTATTTCTTGTTCTTGCATTATTCTTCTCCTCCTTCATCGGTCGCTTCTTCAGTAATTTTTACTTTATCTTTTTTAATTGTGTTTACTAATCCGGCATTTTCTACTTGGATATCATAGACATATTTTTTATACTTAAGTTTTTTAGTATCTAATGGTTTAATAACTACATGATAATAACCATCTTCTGTAAAAGTGATTCCGTCTTCTAATGTTTTTTGAATTAAAGTTTTTTTGCTATTGTAATTATCTTTAACTGTAAACCACATTTTTTCTGATTTAGTCATTATTTTGCTACCATCGTTATATTTCCTATGGAATTTAAAAAAGAAGCTATCGCCTCTCGTAAACTCTATCATTCTTTTTTACCTCCGTTTTCTTGCTTTTTTTCTTCGTTGTATGATTCACTAGCTTGTTTTATCTCTTCGTCCGACATTGTTTTTAGTACAGCACCTAACCTTTCAAAAATTCTATTAATAAAAAAAGCCGGTATTCCCGACTCATTTATTACCTTAATAATATTATCTTCAGTTTCTTTTATTGCTAGAATTAATGGCTTATCTTTCATTTCTCCTCCTTTATTTCTTCTTTTTTCATAGTAGATAGATTAATTTTAAATTTAATTACTTTTTTAGGTTCATCTTTTTTTATTTCCTCATTGCTGTCCTCATGAATATATATAGCTTCATCTTTTTCCATTCTTACACCTCCTCTGAATTATCTGGAGCACTTGTAATCATTCCATTTCTTACTCCAATAGAAGATTTTTCAACAATTAAATTACCTTCTTCGTCAATATCAATATTTGTTATTACATTAATGCTTTTGTTATTAACAGTTTCATAATTATTAGCTGTGGCATTAGCCATATTAAAACCAGATAAGCTATAACCATGACCATAAATATTTTTGTAAAAGTGTACTCCTTCACTAGTTTCTCCAAACTTGCCGGCTCTGCAATATGACAGTACTGAATAATAACTACCACTAGAAGATGTTCTTTGAAACCATCCCATATATGCTCCACCGCTATCTAAATTAAAAGCTAAACATTTTTGAGAATTGTCATTTGAATATTGGGAAGTACCTATATTACCAACGTGGTATCCATCTTGATGAAAGCTTAAATCATACTCATCTATATTTAATTTTAAGCTGCCACTTCTATATAAAGATATACCATTAGTTGCTATTTGAACAACATTCGATGCATTATTAAATCCTAATAAAAATTTATCATAATATTGTTGAGCATAGCTTCCAAAGTCTCCTTTGCTTACCTTACTAGATACTTCACTTGCAGTTTGTGATACTTTAGAACTTAAATCTGTAACTTGACCTGTAATAGATTCTTCATATTTGCTAACTTCTCCAGTTATTTCTTCTGCAGTTAAAGTAAATTTAGAACTTAAGTCTTCTATTTTACTATCCATATCAGTCCTTAAATTTTGTACACCTAAATCTATTTCTCCAACATTTATATTAATAGCTGCTATTTGCTCATCATAGTATTCATATTTTCCATTAGCGGTTTCTATTATTTCGGTTGTTGTTGCTTCTACTGAAGCTAAAATACTATCTTTTGTTGTTTCTAATTGCACTTTGGTAGCATAATTTTTTTCTACGCTAAGGATAAATTGGTCTAAAACTGCTCTTGTATCTCCTAATACTAATTCATTGGAGTATTTTTCTTGTACAATCCAATCAGCAGAATTATATTCTCCTTCACTTCTTGCACATCTACAACGCATTATTAATGTATTATCTAACCAAATATCACCAATTTCATATGGAGTAATAGGAGTTTCATAAAAGATATTTCTTTTATTATCAGAAGTATCTGCTTCAGAATTAGCAAGTGCCAAAGATTGAATTAAGTTATTATCTTCTATTTGCTCCCATTTAAACTCCTCGTCTTTTTTTAATTGAAAAACTTCTCCAGTTTCTCTATCGTAATATAAGTCTCCTATATGACTTTCTTTTTCTTCTTCAGAGAATGTACTAAAAGGTTCGTTTTCTAAAGTAGGAGAACCATTAAAAAACCAAGTAGATAATCTATTTGGTTGATATTTGTATGGTGTTATATATGATATAAACTCTTTGATAATGGTATATTGTCTATTTAAGGTTGTATGCATATTCTTTATTTGAATACGATCAGTTTTTAATGAATCAAGATTATATCTTCTTATTAAATCTTCAGCGGTTATTGCTTTAGAAATATCATTATAATTCATTACCAATACACTCTCCCATCTTTAATAGTAAATCCTAATTCTTTTAATATTTCTTCTTTTTCTGAAGATGTTTTATATTTAGAATTTACATATTCAACAATTTCCTTATTGTAATTATCAAACGATTTATAGTATTGCCTAATAAACATAGCTTTTTGAGGGATATTTAATTTTAAAGAATTTATGTATTTAATAGTTTCGTTTTTATCGTCTTTGGTATTATCTCTTATATCTTTAATCTTGTTGTTATATTCTTGGTACTTATCAAACGAAGTAATAGCAGTCGCTACTGCATATTTTTCTGGATTTTTATAAGCATAGTCGTATTCTTCATAAGAACCATATTTTTGATATTCTTTCATATCGATATCTCTACCCAATACATTAGAAGCCATAATATTTTTTTGCTTAATTGAAACATTATCTAAATTATTTATATATTCTATCTTATCAGCATTTTTTGTACCACTTGCAGAAAGACCCTTACGATATTCACGATATTCAGTACTATTCATACCTAAGTCTTTCATTTCTTGAATATTATTTTTACTAATAGTTTTAAAACCACTATCAATATAGTTTTGTGCTTCTTTACTAGAATATTGGCCAAATAAAGCTGCTTTTACTTTGCCAGGTATTGTATCATCTGCATTAAATCTTAAATTACCACTATCAGTATAAGAACCAGCTACTGGTAATTTTCCATCATACATACTTAAGCCCTTTACGGTCTTTTTAATTTGAGAATAACCAGTAGGTAAAATATAATATGGTACTGTTGCAATAATATCTTCGCCAACGTTTTCCCAAGTTACTTTATTGCCGTATTTGTCAGTCCCTCCAGTTAATACTTCAGTCGCAGTACCAAGTGGAGTTAATGCTTCTGATATAGGAATTCTTCCATTACCAGTAAATAAGTTACCAAATGGAATATTGTCTGCTAATAATCCTCCTGCTTCTCCAAGTCTTTCTTCGAAACTCTTTTCCTCTTCATCGTCATCATCTGTTCCGAATAATTTCTTTAAAATCTCTATTGGGTCGAATGCTGCTCTACTTCCAGTTAAACTTTCAAACAATTCATTAAAAAGATATGAGAAACCAGCTAATTGTCCTAATTGAAATAACATTGTAGCACCGGCTTTTAAGCCGCCATTAATATTAGAATTTGCTTGATAATCCATTTTGCTATCATGTATCATATATTGCCATTGGTTATTAACTTCTAATTGGAATTGAGTAAATAATCCTAAAGTTTTAGAATTAAATATTTCAGAAGTAGATCCTTGGCTCCTATCACCCATAACTCTTGCAGCAAAATCGTCAGCATATTTAATAGCATCTGTTTCATTCATGCCTTTTTGTAATCCTTCAAAGTATTTGCTCCTTACGATTTGGTTAGAGGTAAAATAATCAGTACCAGTCATGAATATTTGACCGGCATTAGATATTTTTTGCCACAATTTAGGAGATAAACTATCACTACCAAATCTACTGGTCAAGAAGTCACTTTTATCAATAAAACCATCATTTTTAAACATATTGTTTATTGTTGATATTGTACCTTTTACTAATGCTATTTTATTTGTTTTTGCACTAGCAATTGTACTTGAAATAAGGTTAGTTAAACTACTTCTAACATTATATCCAGTCATATTTGAACCAACTTGTTTTTTAATGGTGTTAAGGAAAGTATAACCACGTCTCCCTATCATTCTTTCGGTTGCTCTATCTATTGCTGCTTTTTTACCAGCTAAGTTATTTGCTTGTTCATCTAACCAAGCTACATATTTAGATAATTTATTACTTTGAATATCTT
>CANQHW010000050.1 GCA_947623855.1 uncultured Bacilli bacterium
TAACAGTAACTTGAACACCTTTATAATAACCTGTATACCCTAACATATTTCTAACATGTGTAACCTCTTTAGCATCCTTTAAAAACTTCTCTGCTATATACTTTGCTCTTAAAGGATCTCCAGGCATTAATACTACCTTAGCAATCTCTCCTACTTTAGCATTAATATGTACCGGTTCTTTAGGTAAAGCCATATCTATTCCTCCTCTATATTAATATTATACAACTATCTGTTAAAGTTATGTAAATAAACAAAATATAGTTGACATCTTTATGTCAACTATATTGTCAATATTAAGCTACTATGATATATGGATTACCACTACTTCCATCACCTTCCCCGCTCGAGATCATGGTGTTGGATGTCAGATATAAGGACGGGCGCACGGCACGCGTATTTCGCGGATTGTCAGTGCTAACAGTTCCGGACGTACCGACACGGAAACTATTCCAGGTGTGAGATGAAGCCGGCGTAAGGGTAACTTGACCCTTACTTGAATCATACAACCAATCATTCCCCGCGCAATCTTTTTTATAATCTCCACTATTCCATCCATATAATTTATAATTTAAACATTGGTCTCTTGTGTATGTTCCTATTCCACTTCCTTTTCCTCCGGTGGCATATCCATAATCACTTGGGTACATAAGTCCAATCTTTCCTATCCAATAAGTTTTTCTTCCTGTATATACGTTTGTATCTCTTTCATATTTATAAGATGTTACTGCTGTGGCATTTTGATAATAGTTTTCTGCACTTGATGTACTTGATAATCCTCCTAATTTCCATTTTACGGTTTCGATCATACTTTTTGTTGGTCCAGTATTATCACCTTTTAATCCCTCTGTACTAAATTTACAATCTATTGTTCCACCATCTGATACAGTTGCTCCATCACTAGTTGCTCCGGAACACTTACCATCTTTTCTATCCCAATATAAACTTCCTGTTGCTCCACTTGCATTTAATTCGTGTGAACTATATCCTGGGTTTAATAACATCATTAATCTTGAATCAGTCCAGTCATTACTTCCCAAACTTGAATCTGATGATCCCTTTCCACTTGGTTTGTTATCAAATACATAATAATTAGGTAATGGTTCTTTTCTTATGATTTTGACTAAGTTTTGTTTCCCTTTACTTTCGGTTTCGACATTATTCATAAGTCCGATAATCCGCCATTTCTCACAATGTTGACTAGCATTATCTTTAGTTAATCCAGAATAAGTATCACAGTTAAACCATATATAATTTTTTACTGTTGCATTAGGTCCATAATATCTCTTATTATTATTTCCATCACTTGTGATATCTGATTCCACTAAGTTAGCTAAATATTCATTTAATTGAAGTCCCTTTTTAGTTAGTGTTACAATACATTCACTATTATTAGTAACTTTAGTTACTTTAAAAGTATTACCAGATCTCGTTATACTTTGATTATTTGAACAACTTACGGCTTCTACTTCATAACCATTATTTGGAGTTATTGTAAAACTGGTACTGTCTTTCCCTTTTTTTACAGTCTGTTCTGATGGTTCTACACTTCCATTTTGGATACTTGTAGTAATAGCAAAAGAAGGAATTTTAACTTTAGTATATATTATTCTTTTCGAGTATCTTACTTGATAAAATGCATGGGAATACCCTATTACAGCAATTACTAATAAAACAAATGCAATAACAATATATTTGTTTCTACTTCCATGTTGGATTTTCTTTAATTCTTTTTCGGGATTAAACTTAAACATATATACATAACCTACCTTTATGTATATATCATATCAAATGACACCCCCCCCCCGTCAAGTACTTTCCGGTGGGCGGGGTGTAAAATGGTAAGGTAAATTATTTATTTAAATGCACTTTTTTAATATTTAATGTGTCAATTAAATAGAAAACTTTAATTCACCATCATAATAAACATCTTTATTATCTTTTATTTCTAAACTACTAATATCTATAATATCTTCTTTATTTAACATAGATCCTACAGATTTATTATATAAATATACTTTATTAGCAAAATCTACTAATAGAATATAACTACCTAAATAATTAGCATATTTATAATCTATTTCAATAATTCTCCGAGCATTATAATCATATATTTTATATGTATTATTTTCTAAAGTAATAATAGTATTTTCATCATAACTTTTAATTGATTCGGTATAATCGTGAGACATTACCGCATTAGAGTCATTAATTATTTTCCAATTATTACCATCATATGCGACATAGTAATTACTATCTAGTTTATTAGTTTTATCATCTAAAATATTTTTAAGACCTAAATATGCATATTGATAGGGAACAATTAAGTTAGGAAAAGAACCATTTAAATCAATAACGCCCCATAAACTATCATTATTCATAACAATATATCTTTCATTTTCTAAACCTTTAGTATAGTTTTTGACGCCTTTGAAGGTTCCTACGGTAGAACCTTCTAAGGCATCATATAGAATAGTTTCTTCATTATCCGTTATAAATGCATAACGATGATTTATTAAACCAGATAATCTATCAATACTATTATCATTATAATAATCTAATTTATAGTTAGTATCATCAATAGTTTCATAAGCATAATCACAATTAGAGCTTTGACAAGTATATGTTCCTACTAAAATATTTTCATCATAAAAGTATAATTTACCTTCAAACTTAAATAATTTATTAACATTACGATCTCGTACTTTACCTATTCCATAACCTTCTTTATGATAATAGATACTTAAAGCTGTTAATGGTAGTAAGATAACTAATAAAACAGAATAGACAATCATAGGAATTTTTTTATTTCTAATACGCATTACTTCCTCCTGTATAGACTGATTCCTCATCTTCATAACTACTAGATTTTGTATCAAAGTTATAAGTTTCTAAAGTTTTACCTTCGCCATCTAATATAGTTATAGTCCCTTTATCTCCAACAATTGATATTCGTAAATTTTTATTATAATCAGTTACAGATATGGGAATAGTAATACTATTATCATCAAATAAAAGAGAATTTCCTTGATAATTTTTAACTCCTAAATTATTATCATCTACATAAACGTAAAAGTTAGTAGTAAGTTTTACATAATCATAACCAGTTTTACCAATATCTTTTAATCCTTCTAGATTATATACACGTACTTTATTATTATCAGCAATTAAATAATATTTATCTAAATAATCTAAGATTTTACCACTAAATCCTCCTTTAGCAGTACCATCACTACTTAAGACTTCCCATTTCCCATCTTTTAGGGTAATAACATCATTACCGAATCTTTCCATTTTATCAACTTTAAAGTTATAATCATTACGATAAGTAGCACTTACACCATTACTTTTTAAAGTAATCATTCCAAACTTACCATCTTTATTTTTAGCTAAGATATTGGTATCTGTATTAACATTACCAAAGTTTTCTTTAGTACCAGCATCTACTTCACTATAACTACCTAGTTTCCGTTTATTTTTTAAATCATATAAATAGATAACTTTGGAATCCGAAGAAGATAAATTAGAATTATCACTAACAAAGACAAAACGATTAAAATAGATAGGAACTAAACCAAAAGAGGTATCACTAGATTTATAATTATTAGAAAAATTACTTTGGGTAGCAACATCACAGGTACTAAAGATACCATCACTATTGGTAAAAGTATTTTTATTATCACAAGGATAAGTACCTAGTAATTCTTTTTTCTCTTCATCACTATAGAAATATAATTTACCATCAGAGTAACTATAATAATTTTTAGCTTTACTATTTTCGCCTTCTAATAAATCAATGGTTTTTTCACTATTATCTAGATGAACTACAACAGTATTACCATTAACTTCTAAAGTATAAGGATTTTTTTCTTCAAGTAAGTTATTATCTTTATCATATTTTTTAGTAGGTTTATAATCTCTAGTATTAAGTTTTATACCTTCTAGGTTATAACCAAAACCTTCATAACTTTTTAAATATAGTTTTTGGTCTTCAATAGATACAATAAATTTATCATAAAGGGTAGCATATTCAGCATCTTCTAATAGAGATTTATTTTGATAATCAACAACTTTATAAGCATCACTATTTCTTAAAACTAAATAAGAATTATTATACATAACTATTTTATAATCTAATTTACTAGTTAATACTTTACCAGTAAAATCAATTAAATAATAATTAGAGTTTTTACCTACTACTATTCGATCAGATTTAAAACTACTTTCATAAGCCATATATTCATAGTTATCAGTAGTAAGAGGAGTAATTTTATTATCTTTTAAACTTACTAAGGTATAATTATCATCATTTACAATAACTAATTCTTCATTTACTTTTTTAATATCAGTATAAGTAGCTAGTTCTTTTTCATCTTTTAAATTATATAAAGTTATATCACCATCTTTAGCTTCCGGATTATCATAAATAAATATTAAAGAGTCATAATTAATACTTCTTTCTAATAATAACTCATCTTCTTTATATATTTCGGTTTTATTAAAATCATCTAAGTTATTACTATAATAAGCAACATAACATAAATCTTCTTCTTTATTTTGACATTCATATTCTCCTAAAACATTATCTTCACTATCATAGATAATTAAAGTCCCATTTTTATATGTATAATTACTTTCTTCGATGATTACTTCTTCTTTTGGAGAATCATTTTGAGAGGGTTTCTTTCTTAAAACAAAAAATAAGATTAACCCAATAATTAGTAGGACGACTACTACACTACTAACTATAATAATTATTTTAGTTTTTTTAGGAAGTTTTTTAAATTTAGTAAGAAGATTTTCTTTTTTAGGTTTATCTTCTATAGTAAATTCTTTAGTTACTTCTTCACTATCTAAAAATTCGGGATTTTCTATTTCAATTTCTTCTTTTTCTTCTTTTTCTTCTTTTAATGGTTCTAATTCTGTTAAAGCTCTAGTTTTAGTTAAATCTTTTTCTTTTTCCATATATTTGGAACACCTCTTTATTTTTCTAGAATTATCATATCAAAAAATAAATTAATTATCAATAATATAATAAATATCTTTATCGAAAATTGTAATTTTTTTATTAATACCATAAACAAATACTAAAATATTTTTAGTATTAAAGTATTTAATTAATTCGGGAGTTAAAGTAAAATTTAATAAGACGATAAAATCATAATTATCATAGTTTTTATCACTATTTAAGACATAGTTTAAGATTCCTAATTTATAATTACCTTTATTAAGTATTAATTTTTCCAGAGGTTTTTTACTAAAACTCATTATATAGATATTTTTATTTTGATATTTATTTAATAACTTTTGTAATAAAGTAATATCCATATTAAAATCTTTTATTTCAATTAAAATAATTTTATCAGTTTTAAGTTTTAAGACATCTTCTAATAAGGGTATATTATATTTTTTTAATTTAGAATAATTATTTTCTTTAATTAATAAACCATCAATAAAAGGATTATGACAGACAACGATTTTTTTATCTTTACTTACTCTAATATCTAACTCAAAGCCCGCGTAGTGGGAAGAATTTATGGCATTTAAAAAAGCTGCCAAGGTGTTTTCTTTTTTGGTATTAGTTGCAGCTCCTCTGTGGGCGATAAACATAGGCCATCACCACTAAATTATATGTATTAATATTTCATTCATAACATAAATTTTTTTGGGATTTATAAATAAATAACCATTTTGATATATTAAATCTTTCTTTTCTAAAGAAGATTTAATATCAAATGCTTCTTGTAAATTAATGCCATATTTATTAAAAAATTCTTGGAGATTTATGCCTTTTAATTTTCGAAAGCCAAGCATTAATTCATTAGTCATAACATCTTCTTTACTAAGGATTTCTTCGGTACCATTAAAATTTCCTTCTAAATATTTAGTAATACTTTTAGTATTAGTATAACGAACATTACCAATATAACCAGATGCTCCCACACCAAAGCCATAGTATTCAGCATTATCCCAATAATTTAAATTATGTAAAGATTCAAAACCGGCTTTAGCAAAATTACTTACTTCGTAATGAATATAACCTTTACTTTTTAATTTCTTTTTAATTAAATCATAAAAGTAAGCATCAGTATCTTCATCTATAGGTATAATATCTTTAATCATCGTATTATCTTCTACTATTAAAGAATAAGTACTAATATGTTCAACATTTAATTTTAAAAGATTTTTTAAATCACTTTTTAAGACTTTATCAGTTTCTTTAGGTATACCATATATTAAATCAACATTAATATTATTAAAACCCATACTACGACAGAGATTAATTTTTTCTTGGACTTCTTTTAAGGTTAGTTTTTCTCTTTTCATAAAATCAAGTTTTTTATGATCAAAACTTTCTATTCCAATACTTAGACGATTAACATTATTTTCTTTTAAAATAGTAAGTAATTCGGTATTTATATCTCCAATATTACATTCAAAAGTAAATTCTTGTAAAGTACTTAAATCAAATACTTTAATTATTTCCATTAAGTATTTTAAATCTTTACTTCCTAAGGAACTAGGAGTTCCTCCTCCAATATATAAAGTTTTAATGGCTTCGCCTTGGTATTTTTCTTTTATTTCTTCAACTAATTTATTTAAGTAACTAGTAACCCAAGGTCCATGGTATAAAACTTTACAAAAATCACAATAAGAACAAATACTTTTACAAAATGGTATATGAATATAAACACTTTCCATAAATATCCCTTACTTCTTATTTAAATTATAACATAAATCATTTTTTATACCAAATAAAAACTTATTATAATAGAGAGGATTAATTCTTAATCCTCTCCAATAAGTTTTAATTAATGTATATTATATCTTATATTATGGGACGATGATATATGGATTAGTACTACTTCCATCTCCTTCCCCGCTCGAGATCATGGTGTTGGATGTCAGATATAAGGACGGGCGCACGGCATTCGCATAGGACGCGTCGCTGTAGTTGACACGCCCGGACGCAGAGACATCGAACACATAGTTGGAGTAGGACGAATTCGGCGTAATTGTCCATTGGGTCTTACTAGAATTGTATAACCAATTGTTTTGGGCACAATCCGTTTTATAATCTCCACTATCCCATCCATATGTTGCACTATTTAAACATGCTTGACGATCATACTTACTTCCCCCTCCTGTAGCATAACCATAATCACTTGGATACATTAAGCCGATCTTTCCTGTCCATTCGGTTTTTCTTCCACTTGGTACCGTTGTACTTCTCTCTGCTTCATACCAATCACTTGGCTTTGCTCCAGTACTACTACTTCTTCCTCCTAGTTTCCATTTTACTGTCTCTATTAAATCTTTAGTTGTACCATTTTTTAATCCAGTTGTGGTAAAGTCACAACTACTTAAAGCATTATTTTGTCCTGTTGAACATTGGCCACTTCCACTATTCCAATATAAACTATTATTTGCTGTTGTATTATTTAATGTATGTGATTCATTATTTGGATTTAGTAAATACATTAATTCTGCTGTTGTCCAATCATTTTTTCCATATGCATTTTCTGCTCCTGTCTTTGTGTTTTTATTATCCCATGAGAATCCACCTGAATCCGTTGCTGTTCTTGGTAATAGTTCATTTCTTATGATTTTGACTAAGTTTTGGGTACCTTTACTTTCTGTTTCTACGTTGTTCATTAATCCAATAATTCGCCATTTCTCACAATGTTGACTAGCATTACTTTCTGTTAATCCAGAATAGGTATCACAATTAAACCAAATATAATTTTTTAAATTTTCATCATTGGGTCCATAATATCTCTTATTATTATCATATGTTCCATCACTTGCGATGTCGGATTCTACTAATGTTGATAAGTAAGTATTTAAGTGTTTTCCTTTGGCTGTTGTTACTGTACATTCACTATTACTACTTACACTTGTTACTTTAAATTTATTTTCATCTTGCAATACTTTTTGATTATTACTACATTCTATATTTTTAATATCAGTTCCTTCTGAAGGTGTTACGGTAAAGTAATCTGTATCTTTTCCTTCTACCACTGTTTGGGATGATGGTTCAACACTTCCGCCTTCTCCTACTACTTCTGCTATTATGGTATATTTTACTGGTGCATTAAAGTATACAGTACATTTATTGGGACCCTTAGTAAATAAATCAAGTCCCCAATCATTTTCATTCCACGTAGCTCTTGTTGTTACATCTTCATTATCACATACTGTCTTAGAATAGGTATATCCTTCTTCCTTTGTTGGAAAATGATCTAAATTACCATCTTCTCCTTCTATCTTTACTGCTAATTCTACATCTTTTCTATT
>CANQHW010000051.1 GCA_947623855.1 uncultured Bacilli bacterium
CTTTTTGGCATGGGATACTTTTCCATTTATAACTTTCTATTAAAAATATCTTGACTTTTAATAGTTAGTCACCCTATTATAAATATAACATAGATTTTTCTTAAGTAATAGTTTTTTTCATATAAATAATGTCAAAAGTAACGTTTTTGAGTAAAATATAATAGATACATAAAGGAGGTTATATAAATGTATTACTATGGAAATAATGGTTACTATGGCGGAACTGGCTATGGTAATATGGGATGTTGTCCAACTCAAGGTTATGGATATAATCAAGGTTATGGCTTAGGAGCTGCAATATGGATTGTTTTATTTATCCTATTAGTAATAATTATTGGAGCTGGATGGTCTTTTAATAACAATAATAACTAAAGAGAGACTTCTCTCTTTTTATTTTACAAAATAAAAATTTTTTGTTATAATACCTCTAGTTTTAAAGAAAAAGAGGTGGGTATTAATGCGTAAATTACCAAATATAACTATTTATGATGAGAAAGATAAAATCTTACATAAAAAAAGTAATGAAGTAATATTTCCCTTAAGTAGTGAAGATAAACAAAATATTAAAGATATGCTATTATATTTAGAAATGAGTCAGATACCCGAAGAATGCGAATACTATAATTTACGAGCAGGAATGGGTTTAGCTTATGTTCAAATAGGTATTTTAAAAAGAATATTTGTGATTGTAGAAGAATTAGAAGATCATACATTTAGAAACTATGTTGTTATAAATCCAAAAATTATTAGTGAAAGTGAAGAAATGATTTATGTTGGAGAAGGTGAAGGTTGTTTAAGCGTTAATAGAGAAGTCGAAGGCATTGTTCCAAGACATGCTCGAATTACTGTTAAAGCTTTCGATGAAAATGGCAACCCCTACACTATTCGGGTAAGAGAAGATATTGCTGTAGCTTTCCAACACGAAATGGATCATTTAAATGGTATCTTATTTACCGATAAAATTGATCCTAAAAACCCTTATAAAGATGCTGATAAAATGCGCGAATTATAAAAAGAAGAATTTTTATTTCTTCTTTTTATCATAGTTTATACTATTTAAATAATAAAGCACTTGAATCAACCTAGTTGATATCAAGTGCACACCAATATTTAACTTTTTACAATATATAAATAAATTATTTTTTTAGTTTTTCTATTATTTTTTCTACTCCATAATATGGTAATTTAGCACAAGTTTTACGATTTTCTTGATTATGGATATCCCCATAACACGTGCTTAAATTTAATTTAGAACTAGGTGTACCATTATCAATAAATTCTTTATAATCTTGAATATAATCTGCTACTTCTTCTAAAGTCTTACCAATTAATTCTTGTAACATAATACTTGCGGAAGATGTGGCCACTGCACAAGCTTCTCCATCAAAATACCCATCAATTATTTTATTATCTTTAACCTTTAGATAGATATTTAAATTATCTATACAAGAAGCATTATTACTATTTGCAGTTAAGTATTCTTGTTCATCCTTTTTTTCTTTATGAAAAGGATGTAAATAATTATCCATAATTATTTCTCTATTATTCATTAAATCATCTCTTTTAATATTTTTTCTCTATTACTTAATAAACTTACTAATTTATCTATTTCTTCTTTGGTATTATAAAAATATAAACTAATTCTTACCGTATTTTTAACTCCTATTTTATCTTTTAAAATCTTAGCACAATGGTTTCCTGCTCGAACACAGATATTATATTTATTTAAATAAACTGCAATATCTTGACTAAATATACCCTCAATATTAAAAGCTACTATTCCTGAGTCACTTTCTTCATTTACAATATCAATATCTTTAATCGTTTTTAATTTAGTAAGTAGATATCTTCTTAAATCTTGTTCATAATAACTAATATTATCTAAACCAATTTTTTGTAAATATTTCGCCGCCGCTCCTAAACCTATCGCTCCCGCAATATTAGGAGTTCCAGCTTCTAAACGAAATGGTAATTCTTTTAAAATTACTTCATCTTCATTATCAAAAGATTCATTCATTCCGCCCCCTAAATTAACCGGTAGTAATTCATTTAATAATTCTTTTTTACCATATAATACTCCAATCCCCGTTGGGCCACACATCTTATGTCCTGAGAAGACTAAAAAGTCCACATCAGAATCTGTTACATCCACTTTTCTATGGGCAATACTTTGGGAAGCATCAACAACCATAAAAATATTATTTTGATGGGCTAAAGAAGATATTTCTTTAATAGGTCTTACATCCCCTATAACATTAGTTATCTCCGCTAAAGAAATAACTTTAGTTCTCGGAGTTATACATCTTTGAATATTTTCTATTGTTACATAATTATTATCATCTAAATCTACATATTTAATAACAATCCCATTAGTTTTAGCTAATCTAAACCAAGGTAAAATATTCGAAGCATGTTCACTTTTACTAATAATTACTTCATCGCCCGCTTCTAAAAGATTAGTAAAGAATCCATTAACAATCATATTTAAAGAATCGGTTGCTCCACTAGTAAAGATTATTTCTTCTCTATTTTTAGCATTAATAAAATCTTTAATAATATTACGAGCTTTTTCATATTCTTGATCTACTTTTAAAGAAATATCATAATCTCCCCGATGGGCATTACCAGAATAATTACTATAATAATCTGTTATAGCTTCAATTACCTCATAAGGTTTAAAAGTCGTTGCTCCATTATCAAAATAGATAATATCTTGTTTCAGCATGGGAAAATCTTCTCTATTCATAAATCCACCTCCTCTTATTCTTCTATTATTATTTTATTCGCAACTAAGATGCCCAAAGTATATAAAATCCCTAAGAAAAATAAAATTTTTTAAAAAACAATAGATATTCTATCACATTTTTAACAATTTAGAAAGATTATCTTAAATAAAATAAATCTATAAAAGAAGCAATAATATCTTTACTTTGATTACCGGAAATACTTTTAAAAACATTACCATCTTTAATAATATAAGTTGATGGAGTTTCATCTATATAAACATAATCATATAAATCTTCTATTTCTTTATTACTCATATTAGTAGTACTTAAACGATATATTTTTAAATCTAAATCTTCTAAAACTTCTTTTAAAACAGGTTCAAAAGCAATACAAAAACTACAATCATCTTTCACAATAACTACTATATGTTTTTGACTACTTTTAAATAAATTTTTAAATTCAGAAAAATTTATATCAGTTAAGGTATTAGTTAATTCTTTTTGTTTAACATTATCATCTACTTTAACATTAGGAGTTGGTTGCAGAGAATCATCTATTAAAGATGTACCATAATCTATATCTTCATCTGGAAGATTAGGATAATCAAACTCACTTAAATTATGACGATTAGTAATTAAATACCCAATTGTTACTCCAATTAAAATAACTATTACAAGACCTAATATTTTAATAATTAAACTTTTTTTCATATTTACACTTCCTCTTTATTTTTTAAAGATTTAAAGACTTTTTTCCATAAATCTTTTGAAGAATAATTTAATATTCCCACTTTATATACTCTTATACCATATCTAAATAAAAGAAAACAAGATATTAAAAGAATAAAGACACTTCCCCATAATTCAAAAATAGTCGTTTCTCCTAACCAAAATAAAGTAGGAGCAACTAAGGCAGATAAGAAAGGAATGAAACTTACAATTTTAATAAATAAAGATCCTTTAAAAACACTAGCCATTATTCCTAGGTAATAACCAGCCATCAAGATAAGCATTAAAGGGGTTTGTAATTGTTGATAATCTTCAATACTCGTCGTCATACTAGCTAGGATAGATGCTAGTAGCGCATAGATTAAGAAACTTAAAATAAATAATACTATTACCGGAAATAAAGACTTTATAATTAAACTTAACATACCACTATTTTTAAGCATATCTACTAATTCGTTTAAATTAGCCCCTGCTATCATACTACCAGTTAAACTACCATTAATTAAATATCTAATTAATAAAGCAAGACCGCCATATACTAACATTAAACCTAACTGTATTAAAGCAAATAAAGTAGAAGAAACTATTTTGGAAAATAGATGAGCTTCGGGGCTCACATTAGAAATAATTATTTCCATCCCTCTAGTAGATTTTTCATCATTTATTTCAGCCCCAATCATTTGCGTCAATAAAACTATTAAGATAAAGAAAGGAACTAAGAAAATCATAATAATCCCTGCACTCATAATATCTTTAGCTTCGCTATCTTCAGATTCCGAATTAACAATAATATTTTCAATATTTATAGGAGATGAAATACTTGCTAAAACTTCCGGATCAATATTAGAATTGACAAGGGCATACTCACTTTTAACAGTATTTAAAGAACTATTTATAAGTTCTCTTACTACTAAATCTAAAGGTTCATAACTATATACCTTAGCATCCATATAATTAGTATCACTCTTAGTTAAGTAAATAACAATATCATCATGTCCTTCTTCTATTTTTTTAGTTAGAGCATTAATTTCTTCGCTACTATTTTCCACAGTATAATTAGCCATATCACTAACCGTATCTTTAATAGTATTAAAATAATTTTCAAAAGAATTATATACCCCTACTTCATCTAAAACATAAATATTTTTTTCGTTCTTAAAGTCTCCACCAAACATATTTATAATAGAATCAATATTAACTATAGCTACTAATAAAACTAATAATAAAATATTTACTACTTTAAACCATTTGGTATTAGTCTTTTTAGCTAAACTTTGTTTAATTAAGAATTTAGTTTTCTTTTTCATATGCTTCACCTACTATACTTACAAATATTTCATTTAAAGATGGTTCTTCTACAACAAACTTAGTAATATTTTTACTTTTTTTAACGACCTCAAATACTTGAGGAACTATACTATTATCATCAATTTTCACAACTATTTCTTTAGCATCTTCTTCAATTTTATTAACCCCTTTAATATTTTTAATCTTTTCGGTATCAATATCTCCAATAATATGAATATTCTTTTTCCCAAAATCTCTCTTTATTTTTTTAAGATTACCTTGTAAAACACTTTTCCCATTTACTAAAACAATTAAATTTTCACAAAATTGTTCTACTTGTTCCATCCGGTGCGAAGAAAATATTATCATACTTCCCCTTTTTTTACATAATCTAATAGCTTGCATAAATAATTCGGCATTTATGGGATCTAATCCGGAGAATGGTTCATCTAAAATAAGTAATTTCGGATTATTAATAAGTGCGGTGATAAACTGTACTTTTTGTTGATTCCCTTTACTTAATTCTTTAATCTTTCTATTTTTATATTCCGTAATACCAAAAAACTCTAACCATTCATCAAGTCTTTTCTCGACTTCTTCTTTAGTTAAACCTTTTAAAACCCCATAATATATGGCTTGTTCTAAAACAGTTAACTTAGTAAGTAAACTTCTTTCTTCCGTAAGAAAGCCGATATTATCAGTTACAGAGTAATCAATTGGTTTATCATCTAAAGTAATACTACCAGCATTTTTAGATAGAAGTCCAATGATCATCCGAAATGTTGTAGTCTTTCCGGCCCCATTAACTCCTAGAAGCCCAAATATTTCGCCTTCTTTAACAGTAAATGATAAATTATCTACAGCTTTAAAATTACCATAATATTTTGTAACATTTTCTACTTTTAACATACTTGTTTCACCTACCTAGATTATACCATACTTTTCAATAATAAAATTATTTCTTTTTTCTTATCTGGTAATATTTTATAAGAATCTCTAACTTTTTGCATCGTCATAATAATTATCTTACGATTAGGATTTTTCTTTAAATAATCTATTACTAGCAGAAAATTATTAATAGAAATAGTTTGTAATAACCATGCTATACCCATTAAAACATAATAATCATTATTCTTTATCTTACTTAAATTATTAAATATATCTTGAAGATATTTATCATCATTATAAAAGTTTAATAAAGTAACTAACCCTACTCTAATATAATAAGTTTTATTATTTTCTAATAATTTTAAATATTTAGAAAAATATTTATCTTTATCTTTTAAAATAAATTTTTGTGAAATAACATAACTATCACATAAAGCCCAATTATCTATTTTATCTAAATATTTATTAAAATATTTAGAATTATTTAAAGAAACAATTCCATAAATAAATACTTCTTCAAAATAAATATCTTTACAATTATTTAAAAAAGATAAATAATTCCCTTTACTTATTTCTTTAGCTATACTTCTAAGAATGGGAAACTTAATACCTAGTATTATATATTTAGTTTTAATAATTCTTTCATTAAATTCTTTAGATTTATTATTTTGTAAAGATTCTAAATATTTTAAATATTGCTTATAATCTTGTTTAGTCCAATAATCCTTTACTAAGTCCATAATACCTACTTATATATATCTATATTATCGGGATTTAACGCTATTAAATTATAATTTTTATCTAATACAACTACTTGTTTTTCTTGATTTACATAGTATGTATAACCATAATATTTAGAATTATTAAATATTTCTTCTAAATCTATTATTTCCATACCTAAATATTTAGTTAAATATTCTTGTACTTCTTCTTTATGATAATCAGATATTTCTTTTTCTAAATTATTAATCTTATTATCTAATTTATCAATATCATTAGTATATTTATTATCATATACTCCCATTACAATAACTAAGAAGATATTTAAACTAATAAGTACTCCAACTAAATATTTCATATATTATCACCATCTATTTTTATTATATCATAATCCCAAAAAAAGAACATCTTAAATGTTCTTAAACATATATTATGGGACGATGATATATGGATGGTCACTACTTCCGTTTGTAAATATTTCATTTTTTATATTAACACTCAATTTGAGATATAATGTTGGATTAACTTTAAGTGCATACTGTGCAGTAGTCGAAGCAGGTATTCCATTTTTAGTTATGCTGAGAAGACGGGAAGGGGCATTTGTGAGCGGGTCAAGATTCCATTGACCATTGCTCGAATCATATAACCAATCGTTTCCAGCACAATCAGTTTGATATCCTGTATCGCTCCAATTACGTAATTTATAATCTAAACATTTTTGACGATTATATGTTTCTCCACCACCTGTCGCATACCCATAATCACTAAGATACATTAAACCAATCTTTCCTGTCCATTCTGTTGCACGTTCTTTTATACATTTACCGGTTGTTTGACAAGTTTCTGTTAATCTTTCGTATGTATAATATGTTGCGGTCTTAGCTTTTACATAATAACTTTGTGCACTTGAATCTGATGATATCCCCCCTAATTTCCATTTTACGTTTTCTATCATATTTTTTGTGGTATCATTTTTTAAGCCCTCCGTAATAAAATTACAGCTTATTATATTGCCATCTGACACACCACCGCCTTCACTAATCGCTCCGGAACATTTACCATTATGGCTATCCCAATACAAACTTCCTGTAGTTCCCGTTGCATTTAATTCATTAGTTGTATATCCTGGATTTAATAACATCATTAAACGTGAATCTGTCCAATCATTACTTCCATATTTATCTTCTGATGTACCACTTCCTTCCAGTTTATTATCAAATACATAGTAATTGGGTAATGGTTCATCTCTTATGATTTTTACTAAACTTTGATCTGTTGTTTCTACTCCGTCTTCTCCTACTGTTGTCATTCCATTCATTATTCCGATAATTCGCCATCTTTCACAATCGTGAGTTGAATCTTCTGCATTTGCATCTGTTAAATCATCATACTTTTTACAATTAAACCAAATGTAGTTATTTGGATCTCCACCAGCATATCTTAAATTATGCTCATCTGTTCCATCATCAAATATTTCTATGTTATCTGCTACTATTATATCACTAAAAGGTACTGAACCTCCAGTCACTCCTGGTGATGATGGTACCATTCCTTCTTTCCCATCTATGTATATCTTTCCTTCAAATGTTGCTCCTTGATTGTAATCTTGTTCTTTGTTTAATTCTTTAAATTCTATCGTTAATTTATAATATTGTTTGGTTCCCTTTGCTGGTTCTTTTATTTCTGTTGC
>CANQHW010000052.1 GCA_947623855.1 uncultured Bacilli bacterium
GGTTCATCTCTTATGATTTTTACTAAGTTTTGTGCTCCTTTACTTTCAGTTTCGACACCGTTCATAAGGCCGATAATCCGCCATTTCTCACAATGACTTGATGCATTACTTTCTGTTAATCCTGAATAGGTATCACAGTTAAACCAGATATAGTTTTTTAAATTATTATCATTTGGTCCATAATATCTCTTATTATTATTTCCATCACTTGCGATATCTGATTCTACTAAATTAGCTAAATAAGTGCTCAATACATAACCTGGTTTAAATGTTACTACGCATTTATTGGGGCCTTTTGTATTTACTATTAATGACCAATTATCCACATCCCAAGTAGCAGTGGTTATACCTTCATTATCACATGTTATTCCACTATATATTAAACCTTCGTTTTCAGTAGGAAAGGCAGTTCTATTTCCCTCTTCTCCTTCTACTTTAACAGCTAACTCAATATCTTTTCGATTTATTTTTACTCTCGTATAGATTATTCTTCTCGAATATCTTACCTGATAAAAAGCATATGATGTTCCAACAACAGCAATAACTAATAATAGAAAAGAAAAAGCAATAAATCTATTTCTTCCTCCATGTTGGATCTTTTTTAATTCTTTCTCCGGATTAAACTTAAACATATATACATAACCTACCTTTATGTATATATCATATCAAATGACACCCCCCCCCGTCAAGTACTTTCCGGCGGGCGGGGTGTAAAATTTTGGGGTAAATTATTTATTTAAATGCACTTTTTTTAATTTTAGTGCATTTTATTCTAGAAAGATTAGGGGATTGTTTTATCTATATAATTATTTATAAAGTATATAGTTATTTATTGTAAAAAATATCACTTAATCATAAGTGATATTTTTATTCATTAGTAAGTATAGCTTTAATTCTTCTAACCCCAGCACTACTTGCTTCTTCTTTAATGATTTTAAATGTTCCTAATTCTTTAGTACTCTTAACATGCGGTCCCCCACATAATTCTTTCGAAACACTTCCAATACTATAAACTGTTACTATATCTGGATATTTATCAATAAACTTTCGGCAGTAATATTACTTCCCTTTTGATGAACATCTTTACTTACTACTTCTTTTAAAGCTGCATTAAGTAAATGTGTAGCAGTATGATATCTAGTCTCAATTTCACCATTACCAGCAAGACCCCCTTTAAATTTACCAGCCGAAGCACTCCGAGATAATTCTTGATGTTCTCTAAACTTTTCTTCAAACCCTTTTTCATCAACCTTAAGTCCTAATTCACTTGCCATTTCTACTGTAAGTTCAATAGGAAACCCATAAGTATCATATAAATGAAAAGCTGTTATAGCATCAATATCTTCTTTTTTACTAGTAATCTTATTAAATTCTTTTAACCCTTTTTCTAAAGTTCTATTAAATTTAATCTTCTCATTTCTTAAAACTTCTAATACTACCTCATAATTATCTTTTAATTCTTGATAATAATCTTGATATTGATCTAATATTTTTTTAGCAATAAGACTTTCAAAATCACTATTAATATCAATATTTAACTTCTTCGCATGACGTATTGCTCTTCTTATTAATCTTCTTAAAATATATCCTTGATCCGTATTACTAGGTTTAATCCCTGCATAATCAGCACTTATAAATACCGCTGTTCTTAAATGATCTGCAATAATTCGCATACTCTTTTCATTACCCTCATAAGGTAATCCCGATAACTCACTAATTAACTCAATAATATCTTTCCATATACTTGAAGCATAATTATCATTAACCCCTTCTAATATGGCCGTCGTTCTTTCAACACCCATCCCGGTATCTACATTCTTATTAGGTAACTCACTTATACTCCCATCTGGATTTTTCACAAACTCCATAAAGACATTATTCCATATCTCTACCCAATTTTCATCACTTTCATCAAAAACAGTTGGAACCTCTTTATCACTTCGATAATAAAATATCTCCGTATCTGGTCCACAAGGTCCCATCTCTCCTGCTATCCAAAAATTATCTTCTTCGGTAAGTACTATTCTTTCTTTAGGAATCCCTAAACTTAACCATTTATTATAACTTACTTCATCCATCGGAATTTTATCATTACCTTTAAATACTGTAACTGCTAACTTATTTTTCGGAATATTTAAAACTTCCGTTAAAAACTCAAAACTCCATGAAATACTTTCATCTTTAAAATAATCTCCTAAACTCCAGTTACCTAACATTTCAAAAAAAGTATGATGCGTAGTATCTCCTACCGAATCTAGGTCATTTGTTCTAACACACTTTTGATAATCACATAATCTTTTCCCATAAGGATGATGTGCTCCCATTAAATATGGTACTAAAGGTTGCATCCCTGCTGTATTAAATAATACCGAAGGATCATTTTCTGGTACTACGGGAGCACTAGGTATTTGTTTATGTCCTTTACTAATAAAAAAATTAATATATAAATCTTTTAAATTCATGATAACTCCTCCAACATCTCCAAAACTTTAAAATGTAAATCTTCTTTTTTAAAATTATCTATAGTATAATCGAACTTATCATAATTATCAAGCTCAATCTCCGTAATATGATTTTGTTCTTCTTCCGTTAATTTATTATTTAATGGTCCCTTAACATATATCGTATAACAAGAAGAAACCTCTTTTTTAAACATCTCTATTTCTTCTACTAATCTAACATCACAAATAACTACATTATCAAAATATCTATCATAGATCTCTAAATCTTTAAACATTCTATCAATAAGAAAATATGGCCAATGCATATCATCTCTTATAACACTCCCCAAAGTTTGTAAAAACTTTCTTGGTTTTTCTTCCTCTTTCCCATTCCAATCCGTCATTTCATAAGCAAATAACTTTAAATACTTACTAAAAGAAGTAATCACTGTTGCTTCTTCTTTTTTTAAATAATATTCTTTAATTAATTTAGCGACCTCATTTTTCCCAACCCCACTTTTACCTGCAACTAAAAACACTCTCATATATAACCTCTAAAATAAATCATTATTAAACCAATCATATTTACTAGCAAAAAACCGATATATAACTTTACATAACGCCATAGTAGGAGTTGCTAAAACCATTCCTACTATTCCAAAAAAATGCCCAAATATTAATAATCCAATCATAATTGTAACCGGATGTAATTGCATAGTTTTACTCATAACCACTGGTTGTAAAACATAATTCTCTAAGGTTTGCACTACTACTGCAATAATAATCGTTAAAACCCCAATTAAAACACTTTGGGAAAAACCAACTACAACCGCTGCAATACCACCAATATATGGTCCAATAAAAGGAATTAAATCCGTAATACCACATAACATACCAAATAATAATGGTGCTTTAAGCCCAACGGCCATAAATCCTAAAGTATCACAAACTCCAACCATTAATGCAATAAATAATGTTCCATTAACCACTTTTCTTAATTCTTCCCCAATATTCGTAATTAAAGTTTTAATCTCAAACTTATGAGTTTTCGGAATAAACCGCATTAAATGATCAGATACGCGATCAAAATCAAATAACATATATATTCCAATAACTAAACTAATAGCTAAAGTCCCCAAACCAGAGAAAACATTACCAATTAAATTCATAATTAAAGTCGGAAGATTTTGCGTTGTAGTAGAAATAAATCCTTCAATATTACCTATAATCGTATCTTCAATATTTTGCATATTAATAAAATCAAAATCTTTTAAATTCGCCATTATCTTACTAAGCCAAGACTCTAAACTACTTAAAATACTTGGTAAAGAACTAATTAACTCATTTATTTGATCATATACCGTTGGTATTAATAAATAGAAAAACCCTAGCAGTAATAAAATAAAAACAATATAAACAATAATAGAAGCTAACCCTCTTTTAATACCTTTATCTTCTAATTTACAAACTAATGGATTAAATATCCAAGCAATTGCAAACCCAATAAAGAAAGGTGTTGCTACTTTACATAACGTTACAATAAATGAAAATATCCCCCACTCTTTAATAAGCAGTGTAGCTAAAAATACAATCCCAATTATCATAACAACATATAAAATATTTAATATTTTCTTCGTAATCCCTACTACTTCATTAATCGTATTAGTATCTAATTCTTTCTTCTTCATAAAAATCAACTCTTTTCTAAAATTCCATTCTCTAATTTTAAGAAATCAAATAAACTCTTATCACTCTTGCTATCTATATTATAATACGCTTCCAACTTTAATTCCATAGTATTTGACACATTTAGATGACATTTTATTGTATTACTATTATAAGTAAAATAATCTAAAGTATAAATTAGTTTATTATCACTATATATCTTTAAATACATACTAGTATTATCCCTCTTAATCTTACTTAAACTAACAATATCCAAACTTAAACTCTTATACTCTTTATTTAAATTATATACTAAAACATTACTTTGCATATCTTTATATGACCCTTTTTGTAAAATAATATCCTCTCCAATTACCCACCAACCACTCTTACTAACCGGAGTTAACGTTCTTAAATCCACCGGTAAATACTTTCTTATTTGTATTTCTTCTTCCTTAAAAGTATCCTCCGTAAAATAAGTATTTCCTTCTTCTAATAAATTATTAGCTTCTAGATAATTACCCTCTTTTATTAACTTATTTAACTCTTCTTTATAAATATTTTCTAACTCTTTTAAATACTTATCCTTAGTTTCCATAAAACTCTTACTAATACTTAAATCAATCTTACTACTATCTTCATACTTATTTAAAATCTTAATTATTTCTTTAATCATTTCTTTTCTATTATCATCATCTATCTTCTCTTGATAAGTATCTACTTCCTTATAAATCATTTCTAAATAATTATTAATACAATCATCTATTAATGGTGGAATTAAAGCAAAACTACTATCTATTTTAATTACTTTATTAAACTCCTCATAAGCTTTATCATAATCTTTTTCATAATAACTTTCTAATCCCTTAAAATAATCTATCTTAGATAAATATATCCTCTCTATTAAATCATAATACTCATTCTCATGATCCTTTACTACTTTATCATTACTATCTTTTATATATCTAGCAATTACTTCTTTAATATTGTTATATGCTATATCTAACTTCTCTTGATCTTTATAATCTTGATTAAAATTCGTAATCCATAACTCTACATTATCTAATATTAATTTATTTATTTTATTTGTAATTATTTCATTATTTTGATATCTTTCTAAAATACTATTTATTTTACTAATATCCTTACTTTCTGGATATTGTACTAAATATCCCTCTAAACTTTTTGCATAATCATAAAATACACTATTTTTTAAAATAAAAATACTAAATAAAATAACTGTACATCCTAAAATTATTGAAACTAATATCTTCTCTTTTTTACTTAATTCCATATCTATCATCCTATATCTAATTTTATCATGTCATAGTTTTTAAAGCAAATAAAAAAAAGATAACGCTTTCGTTATCTTTACTAACTTATTCTCCTGAAGCACTTGGAGTCTTATTTGGAATCTCTGTTGGATCTTCTGCTGGACATTTTCCCCATTCGTCAGTTACTGCTTCAAATGTTGGTGTATACTTATCACTAGAAGTATACGAATAAGATAAATCATTCGCTGTAAATTGGCCATTAGTAAAACGAATTATATATGTAGCCACCGAAGAACCATTAGCAGGTATAAATACTTGATAATAACCTTTATATGCAGTCCCCTCAGCAGCGAATTGGGCTTTTTGCGAATAACCTTCTTTATATAGATTAGCTAAAGTAATACACATATAACGATACGTAGTTCCTCCAATATTAACATTCTTTATATCGGGACTACTAGCCATCGTCTTCCGTGAAAATGCTGTTTGCACTTGATTTACAACTTCATTAATTTCATTTTTAAACGATCCTGCCCGTGCAGTTTCCATAGTACTTACTACAGCTGGTAATGCAAATAAAATAATTATAGCTAAAATTACGATAACTGCTAGTAATTCAACTAAAGTAAAACCCTTTTTATTAAATGTCTTCATAAATTTTATGCTCCTTACTATTCTAATTATAAAATAGTAAGAAGAAAAAATCAATACTATTTTAAGATATTTAATACATTAGATATTAAGTCAATATTCTCAATCGCATTATTTATCTTATCAGTTTTTCGCAGTTTATATTTCGTCTTTATTTCATTTTTAAATAAAGCATAATTTTTAGGATTCCTATTTAAATATTTAATCCAATCACTATTTTCTTTTAAATACGGTAGTAATTTATCTTCATATAAAGAAGTTAAAACATTTACTTGCATAATCTAATCTCCAAAAAATTTAGTAATCGGTCTTGGATTTAAAGGACCTTTTAAACTTTCAATAGCACTTCCCCCTTTATTTGTTAATTCTCCTAGAAAATCAATCGCCTTCTTCGCTGTATCTAAATGCTTTTGAATATTCCCCGTATTAATATTTTTTACCATCTCCGTTATCCCCTTTAAATTAGAAGGCGTACTTTTTTTAGTAAGATAAGGTCTCCATACTTCTTCATCATCTTTATAAATATCATATAATTCATAATACTTTTGCCAAGTCATCGACTTATCATTAATACTTTCGATAAGTTCTGGATGCATCTTAGCAAAACTTTTAAATTCTTCTTTCGTCGCCATATAAAAATCACCTACTATAAGATATGAAATAGTAAGGTGATTTTTGCCTATAATTTAAAATCATCAATAAAATTATCAATAGTTAATTCTTCGATTTTTTCCTCTTTTTTAACTGGTTCTTCTTCTTTAGTTTTTACTTCTTTTTTCTTAAAAACATTTTCTTCTAAAATACACTCTTTAGCTACATCATCTAAATTATATTTAGAAATATTACTTCCTGTTGAAGAAACATCCATTATTGGTATTTCACTAACCCGTACTTCTTTTAATTCACTATCACTTTTAAGAAGTAAAACATCACTTGCATTCCCTATTAAAGCTTTAGTAATTAAATATGGACTAGATTTAACTTTTTTAATTAAAGTATCTCCCCCTCTAGTTCTTTGATGAGTAGCTAGTTCATTTAATTTTAACCTCTTCGCCGTTTTATGATCCGTTATAACTGTTAAATAATCATCATTCTTTGCAAAAGTACTAGCACTAATTACTTCATCATCTTTTAAAGAAATACCTTTTACTCCACTAGCTCTTGCTCCCACTACCGGAATATCTTTAGTACTCATATTTAAATATTTACCATTTTTCGTAACCATTAATGTTCTTTCTTTAGCTAAACATACACTCCTTACTTCATCATCATTCTTTAATTTATAAGCTGTTAAAGCTTTTGAATACCTTGATACTACTAAATCTTCTAATTTCGTTTGTTTTACTTGACCATTTTTCGTTACAAAAACCACATTTTCATCTTTATTTTTTAAGACTAAAGAAGCAATAATCTTCTCATTTTCTGAAATAGATACTAAATTACTAATATGTTTACCTAATTCTTTCCATTTTGCTTCAAATATCGTATGCACTGGAATATATAAATAATTACCTAAATTTGTAAAGACTAAAATCGTATCTAAGTTATTTAAGTGATAATTCCCTATTAAATAATCTCCTGGTTTTAAAGTCGTTGGTTCATCTTTGGATGAAGCATAAGACTTTTCGGATACTTTCTTAATATATCCTTCATTGGAAATAGTAACATAAACATTTTCTTTAGAGATTAAAGAGGTAGTATCAATTTTTATTTCCGTTATCTCATCTTTAACCACCGTTTTCCTT
>CANQHW010000053.1 GCA_947623855.1 uncultured Bacilli bacterium
TTATGCAAGAGGAAAAATTTCCTTTTCCAAAACAAAAAAAGAGCTGAATGAATCAGTTCATTTCATTACAGCCCCTTTTTTTTAGTATAAAACACTCTTACTTGCACTAAAATAAAAAATAAGATATAATAATTTATGAAAGTAAAAAGTGGTTTTATGAAAGTATTATTAAATAAACTAAAAAAATTAAATAAATTAACCTTAATACTCTTTATAATAAGTATAATTACTTACTTTATAACCTATTCTTTTCTAACCACCAGTCTTATAAAACTTACCGGTATTGAAACCTTTATCAGATACTTTATAATAATCTTCTTCTTAATATACTTTATAATATATACCATTATCGGTCTTATAACCCTTATAACTAAAAAGAAACTAATATATACTATTCTAATAACCCTAACATTCTTATTTAGTACCCTCTTTGGATTAGCTAGCTTTTATATAAATAAAATCTATTCTAAACTAGATCTAAGTAAAGATACCATCGTCTATACAGTTAACCTAATTACCCTAAAAGAAACAACCTTTAATAGATCATCTACTATTGGTATTGTAAAAGACTCTAAAGAAACAAACTATAACTTACTAGCTGATAAATTAATTGCAGAAAAAAACTATAAAAATAAAACTATCTACTATGATGATATCTACCTACTCTTAGATGCTTTATATAATAATGAAGTTGATAGTATCATCGTAAACGGTAATTATAAAATCTTATTCAGTAATGATGAAAGATACTCCGATATTGAAACCCGTACCCAAGAAATATCTAGCTATAATGAAACTAGAAAAAATGAAGATAATATAAATACCTCTAATAAAGCCTTAAATACTCCTTTTAGTATTCTCTTAATGGGAGTAGATAGTGAATATGAAGGATTACAAGCTAACCAAGCCTTTAATGGTGATACCCTAATGCTCTTAACCTTTAACCCTAAAACCTTAACTCTAAGTATGTTTAGTATCCCTAGAGACTTATATGTCCCAATATCTTGTAATAATAACAACCTAGCTAAAATAAACTCCTCTGCAGCATATGGTACTAATTGTGTTATAAGCACTATAAAAAAACTAACCGATATCGATATTGATTACTTTGTAAAAATAAACTTTAAAGGAGTTGTTGAACTAGTAGATACCCTTGGAGGAATAAATGTTGATGTAACTATGGACTTCTGTGAACAAAATAGTAACCGAGAATTCGGAGATAAATTAATCTGTTTAAATAAAGGTTACCAAAAACTAACCGGTGAACAAGCCCTTGCCTTTGCAAGACACCGGAAAACCCTTGTAAGAGGAGATATCGACCGTATCGCCAACCAACAAAAAGTCGTAGAATCAATCCTCAACGAAGTAAAAAATATTAATAGTTTTAAAGAAATAGAAAATGTCTTAGATGCTATAAATAATAATATAGATACTAATATAACTAGAACTCAAATATTATCCCTATACAACGTAGCTAAAGACATCTTAATAAATACTCTAACTAATAGTAATACTACTCTAAATATTAAAAAAACTTATCTAGAATATTATGATTTACCAGTATATTTACCATACTCTAATACTACTACCAGTGCATTAGGTTATTATCAAGAAAGTTTAAATGATATAACCCATATGATGAAAGTAAACCTTGGTATAGAAAAAGAAGAACCTAATAAAACATATACTATAGATTATAACGAAGATTATACTAGTATCTATTATGGTAAAAACCTTAAAGGTGAAAAACCAATCAATACAATGCCTAACTTAATCGGAAAACCCATCTCTGAAGCTGAAGCTTTAGCAAGTAAATACCATCTAACATTAATAACTTCCGAAGAATATAACCCTGATTATGAAGATAATACTATTATTAATCAATCCATACCTACTAATGCTATTCTAGATAATTATAATACTCTAACTATTACCATTAACAATCTAAATAGAATAGACAATATCGATTAAAAATGAGATCTCCCAATCTCATTTTATTATGCTACTATTATATATGGTGCTTCCGCACTCCCATTTCCTTCCCAACTCGCGATCATGGTGTTGGATGTCAGATATAAGGACGGGCGCACGGCATACGCATAGTACGCGTTGCTGAGGCTGACACGTCCGGACGCATAGACTACGGACACAAGGGTGGAGAGGGACGAAATCGGCGTGAGGTTCCACAGGGTCTTACTAGAAAACCAATCGTTCCCCGCACAATCCGTTTTATAATCTCCAGTATCCCATCCATATATTGCACTATTTAAACATGCTTGACGATTATATGTTTTTCCACCTCCAGTAGCATATCCATAATCACTGGGGTACATTAAACCGATTTTTCCTGTCCATTCCGTTTTGCTTTCGGTATATACGTCTGTACCTCTTTCATATTTATACCATGTTGCTGCTGTGGCATTTTGATAATAATTTTCTGCACTTGATGTACCTGATAATCCTCCTAGTTTCCATTTTACAGTTTCAATCATACTTTTTGTTGGTCCATTATCATCTCCTTTTAAACCTTCTGTGCTAAAATTACAAGCTGTTTTTGTTCCATCTGATACATGTGTTGCACTTGTTGCTCCGGAACACTTACCATCTTTTCTATCCCAATACAAACTTCCTGTTGCTCCACTTGCATTTAATTCGTGTGAACTATATCCTGGGTTTAATAACATCATTAATCTGGAATCCGTCCAGTCATTACTTCCATAACTACTTGATGATGAGCCTTTCCCGGTTGATTTATTATCCCATACATAATAATTAGGTAATGGTTCATCTCTTATTATCTTGACTAAGTTTTGGATACCATTACTTTCGGTTTCGACACCGTTCATAAGGCCGATGATTCGCCATTTCTCACAATGCTGACTAGCATTACTCTCGGTTAATCCAGAATAGGTATCACAGTTAAACCAGATATAATTTTTTAATTTTTCATCATTTGGTCCATAATATCTCTTATTGTGATCTGCAGTATTATCATCAGTTATGTCTGATTCTTCTAAGTTAGCTAAATATTCATTTAATTGTTGTGGCTCAACTGTTGTAATAGTACATGTACTATTGTTACTTACACTTGTTACTTTAAATCTTTTATCATCTCTTTCTACTTCTTGACCATTATCACATTTGATATCAGTTATGGCTGTACCTTCAGTTGGGGTTACAGTAAAGTAATCTGTATCTTTTCCTTCTAACACTGTTTGGGATGATGGTTCTACACTTCCGCCTTCACCTACTACTCTAGCAGTTATCGTATATTTTACTGGTGCATTAAAGTATACAGTGCATTTATTTGGACCCGAAGTAGATAAATTTAACTTCCAATTTGATGAATCCCAATCTACTGTTGTTACACCTTCATTATCACATTCGGTTTTAGAATAGGTATATCCTTCTTCTTTTGCTGGAAAATGATCTAAATTTCCTTCTTCTCCTTCTACTTTCACTGCTAATTCAATATCTTTTCTATTTATTTTAACTCTTGTATAAATAATTCTTCTAGAATATCTTACTTGATAAAATGCATATGATGTTCCTACTACTGCAATAACTAATAATAGAAAAGAAAAGAATATAAATCTATTTCTTCCTCCATGTTGAATTTTATCTAATTCTTTCTCGGGATTAAATCTAAACATAATATTTCCTACTTTCTAAAATTAAACGTATTATAATTACGTTCTATTTTTTAAATTATAGCATCAAAAACACGTAATTACAATACGTATAGTAAAAATATTTTATGTTTTTTTAATACACTTATTTTATACAAGGAGGAATAGTCTATGAGATTTATTGCCAATGATTATGAACCAAAAGAAATAATAAAAATAATACGTGAATGGAGTGAAGAAACTCAAGAAGAATTTTCTAAACACATTAACAGAAGTAAAGATACTATCCAAAGTTATGAATTAGGAAGAGCAAAAATAAGCCTTGATAAATTTTTAGAATTAGCTAAATCTCAAAAAATTAAAATTACTATCGAAAAGATTAAATAAAAAATAACAACTTAACCATTGTTATTTTTTATTATTTTAAATCTTATTAGGGAATTAATATATAAGGATTAGTACTACTTCCATCACCTTCCCCGCTCTTTATTTTTACACTGGATGTCAGATATAAGGACGGGCGGACCGCATACGAGTTGGACGTGACGTCGCTGCCGTACACATCACCGCTGTAGAACACACTAAACACACTGCTGGAGTTTTGGGATAGCGGCGAAATCGTAAATTGACTTCTATTAGAAATAAATAACCAATCATTTCCTACACAATCTTCTTTATATCCTAGACCATCCCATTCGCTTAATATATAATCTAAACATTCTTGTCTGTTATATGTTACTCCTCCACTTGTGGCATATCCATAATCACTCGGATACATTAAGCCGATTAGATTATCGTAGTGATTAGCATTCGAACCGTATACTGTTGTACTTCGTTCAGCTTCATAAAATTGAGATGTTGTACTAGCATTGGATGTTGGCCCTCCTAAATCCCATACTACACTCTGTATCATCGCTTTACTAGCAGTAGTTATTCCTTTTTGTTTTACACTATTTGAATCTGTCCATGTATATCCATTTTTTAAATAATAACTTGTACTATTTAAAAAACTTGTGTTTAAACTTGCTTTCGCCCAGTTATTTACAGCTGAACTATGCCATGATCTACTACCAATACTTTCTGCTCTTATTATTTTTACTCTATCTGTAGATCTATAATTTGTTACCTCTACTACATTAATAAGTCCGATAATTCGCCATTTCTCACAATCATGGGTTGTATCTGTAGCATTTGAGTTAGTTAAACTATCATAACTTTTACAATTATACCAGATATAATTATTGGGTGTTGCTCCGATATATCTTAAATTTCCATCTTCGGTTTCATCTATTACAATATTTGCTACTTCTAATCCATGTTCTTGCATACATTCATTTAAGGGCATTTTATCAATACACAAAGATGATAATGTACCTGTAGTTGTTGGTTTCTTTTTAAAGCTTATAGTACATTTATTGGGACCAGTTGAATTTAAATCTAATGACCATGTTCCATAATTCCATGTTGCTGTAGTTATTCCTTCTGTATCACATGTTATTCCACTATATATTAATCCTTCATTTCTATTAGGAAACTCTTTTCTGTTTTCTGTTTCTCCTTCTACTTTAACAGCTAATTCTATATCTTTCCTATTTATTTTAACTCTCGTATAAATAATTCTTCTCGAATATCTTACTTGATAAAAGGCATATGATGTTCCTACTACGGCGATGACTAATAATAGAAAAGATATAAATATAAATCTATTTCTACCTCCATGTTGGATCTTTTTTAATTCTTTCTCGGGATTAAATCTAAACATAATATCACTCCTTTGATTATTATCTATACTCAATTATACACAAATATTTTGAGTATTGTCAATACTCAAAATTGTTATTCTTATCCGCTATTTGCTAACATAAAATCGAGGTGAAATATGAAAATAATTGCCAACAATTATGAAGCCAAAGAAATAGTTAAAATGATAAGAGAGTGTACTGATTTAAATCAAACGGAATTTGGTCATCTATTAAATAGGAGTAGAGATAGTATTAATAATATAGAAAATGGACGTAATCGGATGTATTTAAATGATTTTATAGATATGTGTAAAAAATTTAATATTAAAATTATATTAGAAGAAAAAAATAGCAAAAATTTATAATCTTGCTATTTTTTAATTCATAATAAAAAGGATACCATATTGATATCCGTTAATTATTTAACTAAACAACTAAATTTTTAATTAAAAATACTGCATATAAAGGTATAGATTTAATACCATCTTTATATCCAAAATCTTTTAAACTAACTCTTATCATATATTTTGGATGATATAAATCATTATATACTTTTAAACTTTTAGATTGCGTATTTTCAAAAGCTTTTACTTCAATAGGAATTATTCCATCATTTATAGTATTAATTAAAAAATCAATCTTAGATTTCCTATTTCCCTTCCAATATAATAAATCAATTCCATTAGCTCTTAATTGATTCGCAACATAATTTTCAGTAATAATTCCTTTATATATCTTCATATCATCAAGCATAATAGTTTTAATATCATTATTTACTAACCTATTAAATATACCCACATCAGAATAATATACTTTAAATACATCCTCATCCACAAAACCTAATAATGGTTTTTCTGGTCTTTTAATACATTTACACATTTGAACCATATTACTTTCTATAAGCCAATTTAAAGGAGATGAATACTCTCTACTTTTAGCATCACTATTAATTACAGAATATTGGAATTTTTTAGAAGCATTTTGTAATTGAGTAACCAAAGAATTATATATATTTCTAATTTTTAATGTTTCATTTGTATTAGCCACATGATTATTCATATCATTTTTATAATCCTCAATAATATCATTTAATATAGATAAATCATAATTATAATAATCATTCCCACAATTTATTATCTTCTTTACACTTTCTGGCATTCCTCCCGATAACAAATACCTTCTATAATAATCTATTGCTTTATTATGTAACACCCCCATTGATATATTATTTAAAAAACAATCTTTAATTTTATATAATAACTCTTGTTGATTATATGCTATTAAAAACTCTTCAAAATCCATTGGATACATATATAATCTTGTTACTTTCCCTACTGGAAAAGATTTCTTTAATTTAGCTAATTTTACTCCTAATAATGATCCTGCACATATTATTCTAACATTACTATGTTTTTCATTAAAAAACTTTAATTCCGAAATAAGATTCTCACTTACTTGAATCTCATCTATAAATAAAACACTATCTTCTTTATCAAAATCAAAATCTAATAATATTTTTAAATCATTATACTTTTTTTCTGATGAATCATTTGAATCATATAATTTAACAACATCAGTATCAAATAATAAATTAATCTTCTTATAATTTTTAAACTCTTTCTGACAAAATTCATCTATTATATAAGTTTTTCCACATTGTCTTACTCCTAACACAATTAAAGGTTTAAAATCTTTAGAATTTTTCCAAGCTATTAAATCATTATATATCTTTCTATTCATAATACTAGCTCCTAACTAAGCTCATTATAACACAATTTACACCTTTTTGCACCCACTTTTTGATTAAATTTACACCTTTTTGTACCCACTTTTGAACAAAACTTACACCTTTTTGCACCCACTTTTTTAAAAAACACCAATTTTTAAAGATATTTATTGCATTTTTAGTAAATTTGTATATATAGAAACGAAAAGAGATATCATATTGGTATCCTCTAATCCGTTTTTTAGCGGTTAGAACACCTATTGTAAAAAAATAGTAAGAATTAGTTTCTTACTATTTTCTATTTAATCTATATCTTTCATTAGGATCTAATACCTTTTTACGCATTCTAATACTACTTGGGGTAATCTCAACATATTCATCTTCCGCTATAAACTCTAAAGCTTCTTCTAATGTAAATGTTTTAGGTGGTACTAATGCAATTGCATCATCCGCTGCTTTACTTCTGGTATTAGACATTTCTTTGTTCTTACATGGATTAACATTTAAATCGTTATCACGGTTATTAATACCTACAATCATTCCGACATAAACATCTTCCGCTGGACCCACAAT
>CANQHW010000054.1 GCA_947623855.1 uncultured Bacilli bacterium
TATATATAATTATATCAAAATAAAAGACTACTGTCTTTCTTTACAGTAATCTTTTGTCTACTTTTTCAGCAGTCTCGGTTTGTAAGCTTTTTTTTAGGAATAATAAGCAACCTTACATTTTTATTATAATATATTTCTTAAAATAATAAAAGACTGTTTTCAAATTTTTCATTTGTCAACAGTCTGATGAAACCTAATAATTAGGTTTCTTTTTTATGAAGATTAGGTGAAAGTTTTGGATATTTCTTGGTATGTTTTAATGGTTTATGATATAATTTAAATTGGGAGGAGAATATATGAAAAAATTGAAACAATGGTTTAAAGAACATGATTTAATTAAGATATTACTAGGTGTTTTAATTATAGCATTTATTTTATCTTGGATTATACCAGGAGGAAAGTTTAATGGAGCAACTTTTGAAAAAGGGACGATGTATCGTTTAGGGTTAGATGATTTATTTAGAATGCCATTTTATTATGCTTTAAATTCTTATTTACCTAATATTATGTTTTTCTTAGTAATTGGAGCATTTTATGGAGTTTTATCTAGAACTAATGGATATCGTAAGTTAGTAGCTAAAACTGCTAAAAGTTTTAGTAATAAACCGTTATTATTTGTTTTAATAGCTTCTTTAGTATTTACGGTTTATGCTTCAATTTCTTTAGAGGTTTTACCTATTTTAATTTTTGCACCATTTGTTATAAGTGTAATTTTAAAGTTAGGTCTTGGTAAAGTTGTAGGTGTTGCTGCGACTTTTGGAGCGTCTTTAATTGGAGTATTAGGTACTACTTATGGGAATTTTAGTTTAAGTTTCTTATTACAAAATTTAGGTATTGAACAATCTGTAGATATGGGGTTAAAATTTGGTATTTTAGTTATTGCTTATGCTTTATATGCTTTATTTATGGCTTTATATATTCATAAAGTTAAGGGTAAGAATAGAGCAGAGGAAGAAACTGATAAGTTTTTAGTAACTGAGGTAAAAAATAGTAAAGCTCATATTTGGCCGGTAGTTTTAATATTTAGTATTATATTTATCTTTATAGTTTTAGGTTATATTGATTATGCGGGAGCTTTTAAGGTAAATATATTTGTAGATTTTAATACTTGGTTAAAGGATATTAAATTAGGTGATTTACCAATAATTAGTACTATTTTAGGTAGTGGTATTGGAGCATTTGGGACATGGGATATTAATGTAATTAATTTAATTATTATGTTAATAACTATATTACTTAAATTTATGTATCATATTAAGTTTGATGTATTATTAGAGAATGCTTTTGATGGGGTTAAGAAGATGCTTCGTCCAGCTTTATTTGTAATATTATGTTATACAGTTTATATGTTTGGATTAGCAACGTATTATGTTCCTACTATGGTAAATTTTATAGAAAATTTATTTAAGGGATTTAATCCAATTATGAGTGCTTTATCTTGTTTTGTGGCAACGATATTCCATTCGGATTTTGGCTTTACAGGTTATGTAGTTGGAGCATTTTATGCAGCTTCTTATACTGATTTTACGAATTTAATAGCAATTATTTATCCTAGTATTAATGGACTTGCTAGTTTAATAGTACCTACAAGTGTTATATTAATGGCAGGTTTATCATATGCTGATATTTCTTATAAATCATGGTTAAAGTTTATTTGGAAGTTTTTTGCAACAATGTTAGTTATTTTATTACTAGTATTTATAGTAATAGCATATTTATAAGATAATTAAGGGTGATTAATTTCACTCTTTTTTATTTTACGTGGTATAATATTAAACAAGGGAGTGGTATTTATGAAAGTAATTTTATTAAAGGATGTTAAGAAACAAGGTAAAAAAGATGATATAATAGAGGTTAGTGATGGGTATGCTAAGAATTTTTTAATTAAAAATAATTTAGCAGTACCATATACTAAGACTTCACAAAGTATATTACAAAGTGAGTTAGATAAAAGAGCTAAGGATGAGGAAGCTTTAATTAAAGAGTGTGAAGAATTAAAGAAGAAAATAGAAAATATTACGTTAGTTTTTAAGGTTAAGACAGGGAGTAATGATAAGGTATTTGGGACTGTTTCGACTAAACAGATTGCGGATAAATTAAAGGATTTAGGTTTTAATATTGATAAGAAGAAGATTAAGTTAGATTATCCGATTGATGTTTTAGGTATTAGTGAAGTAACTATTGAGTTACATAAAAGGGTAGTATTTAAATTAAAGATTGAATTAAAAAAGTAAGTAGGTGATTTTATGGCAACGAGGAAAATGCCGCAAAATTTAGATGCAGAGATGAGTGTTTTAGGGGCTGCATTTTTATCTAGGGAAGCTTTAGCAAGAGTTTGTGAAGAGATGGATGCGGAGATGTTTTATAGTGAAGCTAATCAAAAGTTATTTAAAGCGATAAAGAATTTATATATAGAGCATACACCTTTAGATATAACAACTCTTAAAGAAGAATTAGATAAACAAAAAGATTTAGCTAATATAGGGGGGATTGAATATATTAGTGAGGTTATTGATTCGGTTGCTACAACTGCTAATTTAGAATACTATATGAAGATTGTTAAAGAAAAAAGTGTGGTTAGAAACTTAATTAATACTGCTACAGAGATTGTTACGAATTCTTATGAAGAAAAGGAAGATGTAACAGTTTTACTTGATGAAGCAGAGAAAAAGATTTTAAATGTAGTAAGAGATAGAGAAAGTAGTGAATTTGTTCCAATTAAGGATGTGTTAAAAAGAGCGCATGAGTTATTGGAAGAAAGAACAAAGAATAAAAATGAGGTTACAGGGATACCTTCAGGGTTTTATAAATTAGATAAAGCAATATTTGGGTTTCATGAAGGGGAACTTATTATTATCGCTGCGCGTCCTGGTATGGGGAAGACAGCATTTGCTTTAAATATTGCTACTAATGCAGCGATGAAGACTAATAAAGCAATTGCGTTATTTAATTTAGAAATGCCAGCAGAGTCTTTAGTTGATAGAATGTTATCGGCTTTAGGAGGAATTGATTCATCTAAGATTCAAAATGGAATGATGGGACCGAATGATTGGAAAAGGTATAATGAAGCAAAGAGTCAGTTGGAGAATACAAATATTTATATAGAGGATAATGCAACGATTACAGCAGCAGAGATTAGGGCTAAATGTCGGCGGCTTGCCCAAAAGAAGGAAGGGTTAGGGTTAGTTATAATCGATTATTTACAACTTGTTACAAGTGGAGGGCATCGTCCGGATAGTAGGCAACAAGAGGTTAGTGAAATATCACGGTCTTTAAAAACGATGGCAATGGAGTTAAAGGTTCCGGTTATCGCTTTGGCGCAACTTTCACGTAATGCAGAGAAGAGAGAAAAAAATGAGCCGATGTTAGCGGATTTGAGAGAATCAGGTTCTATTGAACAAGATGCGGATTTAGTATTATTTATTAATCGAAGTGATTATTATCAAAATAAGGGGGAAATAGATACACAGGATAATGTTATAGCAGATATTATAATTGCTAAACATCGGAAAGGATCTACAGGGAAGTTTAAGTTATTATTTGAACTTAAGAAGACTAATTTTAGGAATTATATAGAAGCGGAGGAAAATAAGAATGAATAAAAAGAGAGTTATTGCACTACTTTGGGCTTTAATAGTGGGAGTTGTGATCTTTTTATGTGGTTTTACAGCGAATAATTTTTCTAAACCGCATACTTATTATCAAATATATTTAGATGGGGAAACTATTGGAGTAATTGAGGATGAAGATAAGTTATATAATTTAATTGATAATGATCAAAGTGGGATTAAGAAAGAGTATAATATAGATAGAGTTTATCCTCCAAAAGGGTTTGAGGTAGCTAAGTTACTTACTTATGATGATACTTTAAATGATATTAATTCAGTATATGATAAGATTAAGGAAGAAAGAGATTTTACGATTAAGGGGTATACTATTGCTATAACTTATGAGGATGAAGATGAGGAAAAGAGTAAGGCTTATACAATAAATGTGTTGGATAAAAAAGTATTTGAAGATGCTATGAAGATGTTAGTTACTTCTTTTATAAGTGCTACGCAATATGAAAATTATATTAATAATACACAACCAGAGATTGTAGATACAGGTAGTTTAATAGAGAATATGTATTTTCAAGAAAATATTATGGTTAAAGAAGGATATATTAGTACGCAAGATAAGATTTATACTAATGTTCAAGAGTTATCCCAATTTTTATTATTTGGTCCAGATATGGAAGATAAATATTATGAAGTTAAAGCAGGGGATACTATTGAATCTATAGCAGAGAATAATCATATGAGTACTCAAGAACTTTTAATTGCGAATCCGGATTTAACTAGTTCTTATGATTTATTAGCTATTGGAGAAAAGATTAATGTAGCTTTAATTAATCCACAATTACATTTTGTGTATAATTTAATTGAAACAGAAGATTTTGAGGATAAGTATGATACGAAGATTAAATATGATTATTCAAAGTCTTCAACATATCGGTTAGTAGAAACTAGAGGAGTAAATGGGTTGATTAGGACAACAACGCGAACAGAGGTTATTAATGGAGCAACATCTTCAGAGGCAGAAACGATTGGGGATCCAGTAGTAATTCGGGAAAAACAAGATGAAGTTGTAGTAAGAGGGAGAAGTAATTATATTGAGAATAATAATGGAACTTATTTTGATGATGGAACAGCTTGGGCTTGGCCAACGAATTCACCATATAAGATTACTTCACCTTATGGATGGCGTTGGGGAGTTTTACATGATGGAACAGATATTTCAGGTACTGGGGCTGGTTCACCTATTTATGCTATTGCAGATGGTATTGTAAGGGGAGCTGGTTGGGGTGGTATACCTGGGAATAGTGCTGGTTATAATGTAGTAATTGAGCATCCTAATGGTTATTGGTCAATTTATGCGCATATGATTGGAATGCCATTAGTTAAAGAAGGAGATACCGTAAGTAGAAAACAAAGGATAGGATCAATGGGAGAAACAGGAGAAGCTTACGGAGTCCACTTACACTTAAGTGTTTCGATTGGGAAACCTTTTGGTGGAGGAAGATTTATAAATCCATTGGTGTTATGGCAATGAAAATCTGTGTTTTAACGAGTGGATCTGTGGGGAATTCAACCTATATTGAGACGGGAAAAGAGCGTATTTTAATTGATATGGGGACCACTTCAAAGTTTATTTGTGAACAGTTAAATGCTATTGGAGTTTCTCCTTCTTCAATTAGTGCAATATTTATAAGTCATACACATAGTGATCATGTTAATGCTTTAAAATCTTTTTTAAGTAAGTATCATCCTAAACTTTATTTAACGGCGAAGATGATTCCGGATTTAAAAGATTTAAATGCTTATGATAATATGGTTATTTATGATGATGATGTGTATTTAGCCGATGCTAAAGTAGAGGTTATAAAGTCTTCTCATGATACTAATGATTCACGGAATTTTATTATTAGTAGTGAGGGTAAATCAGTGGTATATATTACTGATACGGGGTATGTTAATCAAAAATATTTTACTAAGTTAAAGAATAAAACAGTTTATTTATTTGAAAGTAATCATGATATTGAAAAATTACGGCATGGACCATATCCAATATGGTTACAAGATCGGATTTTGGGACCTTATGGGCATTTATCTAATAAAGATGCGGCGATATATTTAGCTAAATTTATTGGTAATGATACTAAAAAGGTTATATTAATGCATTTAAGTGAAAAGAATAATTCAGAGGAATTAGCAATTAATTCTTTAAAGGAAACTTTAGCAGAATATGATATTAATTTTAAGGATTATATGTGTGCGAAACCTAAAGAATCTATAGAGGAAATAGTTATATGATAAAAGTATTATGTGTAGGGAAAATTAAAGAAGCTTATTTAGAAGATTTAATTTTAGATTATCAAAAAAGAATTAATAAATATCATAAATTAGAAATAAAAGAATTAAAAGATGAAGGAATAGATAAAGAAGAAGTTTCTTTATTAAAGAATATTAAACCTACGGATTATGTTATTAGTTTATGTATAGAAGGGAATACTTATAGTTCTTTAGAGTTGGCATCTTTAATAGATAGTACTTTACAAACTAATAGTAATATTACCTTTATAATAGGTGGTAGTGATGGTTTAGGAGAAGAAGTAAAAAAACGTTCTAATCTTAAATTATCTTTTTCTTCCCTTACTTTTCCTCATGGGTTATTTAGAGGAATATTATTAGAACAAATATATCGCGCTTTTAAGATAAATAATAATGAAACATATCATAAATAGGAGGTTTATATGATAGGTAATGATTGGGATACAGAGTTAAGTGTTATATGGAATAGTAAGTATTTTCAAGGATTTTATAATAAAATATTAAAGATGTATGAAGAAAAGACTATATTTCCTGCTAAAGAAAATATTTTTAATGCTTTAAAATTAACACCCTATAGTAATGTTAAGGTAGTAATTGTAGGTCAGGATCCTTATCATGGGGTAGGAGAAGCGCATGGTTTATCTTTTTCGGTCCAAAAAGGTGTAAAAATACCCCCTTCTTTACAAAATATTTATAAAGAGTTAGAAACTGATTTAGGTATTCCACCTTGTCCTTATGGTGATTTAACTAAGTGGGGGAAAGAAGGTGTCTTACTTTTAAACTCTGTTTTAACAGTGGAGAAAGATAAACCAGCTTCGCATAAAGGATTAGGTTGGGAGTTATTAACTGATTATATTATTAAAAAATTGAATGCGAAGAATACACCGGTAGTGTTTATTTTATGGGGTTCTTTTGCAAGAAGTAAGAAAGAGTTTATTACGAATCCAATACATTATGTTATAGAAAGTACGCATCCTAGTCCTTTTTCAGCTCGCAATGGTTTTTTTGGAAGTAAGCCTTTTTCTAAAACAAATAATTTTTTAATAAGTAAAAAAATATCTCCAATAGATTGGAGATTATAGTTTAAAGTCTTCGTAGATATCATCGTTTAAGTTTTTACCATCATAATATCTTTTTTCTTTAGAATGAATAACTTTAGCGATTATACTAGAAGGGAAATGATTTACTAGAGTGTTATATTTAGTAGTATATTTATTATAGAAACTTTTAGCAGCTGATAGTTTTTCATCAATTTTTTTAATATCATTACTAATATTTAGATAATCAGCTTCTTTTAAGATATTGTCTTCGTCATTGATGACTTTTAATCCAATTAAAGAAGCTTCTTCGATTTTACGATCAAGAGTAAAGGAGCTAAAGTCTTCTTTTTTTAATTCTTTTAACTCTTTAAAATAAGGTTTATCAGTTTTAAAATATTTTTGTAATAATAGATCTAAACGCATCATTAAATCATATTTATTTCTTAAAGATTCATCAATAATACTTTCGGCTTCTTTAATTCGAATATCATTTTCTTTGATTTTATTAAAACATATTACATAAACTAATCCTAAAGAACTTCCTATTAAAATAATTATTAATATAGCATATATCCATCCCATACTATCACCTACTTAATTATAGCATAAATTTAGAAAAGAAAAAGACTTAAAATGTCTTTTCAGAAAAGTCATGGTTGTAGGTTATTCTTTCGTTAAAGGTTACATAGTTTAAATATATCATTAAGATTAAGTACCATTCACCATTATTG
>CANQHW010000055.1 GCA_947623855.1 uncultured Bacilli bacterium
CAAGATCCGCGTTATCAAAAATATATTGGTCAAAATGTTATCCTTCCTATCGTTAATAAAAAAATTCCTATCATAGGAGATGACCATGCCGACCCCGAATTTGGTACTGGAGTTGTTAAAATTACTCCTGCTCATGACCCTAACGACTTCGAAGTTGGTAAAAGACATAATTTAGAACGGATTATTGTTATTAATCCGGATGGGACAATGAATGAAAATGCCTTAAAATATGCCGGTCAAGATCGTTTTGTAGCTCGGGAAAACTTAGTTAAAGATTTAGAAGCAGCCGGTTTACTAATTAAAATTGTAAAAATAACCCACTCAGTAGGACATAGTGAAAGAACCAATGTTATGGTTGAACCATATCTTTCTAAACAATGGTTTGTTAAAATGCGTCCTTTAGCTGATAAAGTCTTAGAAAATCAAAAAAATAAAGATACCAAAGTTAACTTTGTACCTAAACGTTTTGAAAAAATAATGAATCACTGGATGGAAATAACCTATGATTGGTGTATTTCTAGACAATTATGGTGGGGACATCGAATTCCTGCATGGTATAAAGATGATCAAGTCTATGTTGGAATAAACCCTCCAAAAGAAGAAGGTTGGGTCCAAGATCCTGATGTCCTAGATACTTGGTTTAGTAGTGCCTTATGGCCTTTTAGTACCCTAGGATGGCCGCAAAATACTCCTGATTTTAAACGCTATTATCCTAATGATGTCTTAGTAACCGGTTATGATATTATTCCTTTCTGGGTTAATCGGATGACCTTCCAAGGACTTCATTTTACCGGCACTAGACCATTTAAAGAATGTTTAATCCACGGATTAATTCGAGATAAACAAGGAAGAAAAATGTCCAAAAGTTTAGGTAATGGTGTTGATCCTATGGATGTCATCGATAAATATGGTTGTGATGCCTTAAGATTTTTCTTAAGTACAAGTAGTGCTATGGGTCAAGATTTACGTTATGATGAAGAAAAAGTTAAATCTACCTGGAATTTTATCAATAAATTATGGAATGCTTCCCGTTTTTGTTTAATGAATATTTCTACTTTAAAAACCTATGACTTTCAAGATTTAGAAGATAAAGATAAATGGATTTTAAATAGATTAAATAAACTTATTAAAAATGTTACTAAATTAATGGAAAAATATGAATTTAATACAGCGGGGAATGAAATATATGCTTTTATCTGGAATGATTTTTGTGATTCCTATATCGAAATGAGTAAATTTAGTTTAACTAAACCTGCTACGCAAAGTACCTTATGTTATACCTTAACTGCTATCTTAAAATTATTACATCCTTTTATGCCTTTTGTTACTGATGAAATCTATAGCATGTTACCAATTAAAGATGCCGAAAATATTATGATTAGTCCATATCCTACTATTAATAAAGACTTTAAATTTAATGAAGAAGAAAATACTATTACCAATCTTTTAAACTTTATTAAAAACTTTCGTAATATTAAACAAGAAAATAAAATTAGTAAAGATGCCCAAGTTTTATTACTAGGAGACTTAGATTATTCTTTAATTATTAAAATGTTAAAATTAGATAATAACTTAATAGATAAAGAACTTAATATTACTAGTTATAAAGTAAGTAGTGGTAGTTATAGTGGAATTATTTACTATGAAAAAGAATTAACTAAAGAAGATGAAGAATCTTTACAAAAACAAATTACTACTTTAAAAGCTAGTATTAAAAAAAGAGAAGAATTACTTAATAATCAAAACTTTGTTAGTAAAGCCCCAGCTACTTTAGTAGCTAATGAAAAGAAAAAATTAGCAGAAGAAAAGAAGTTATTAGTAAACCTTACAAAATAAATCTTGTATAATATTAGTATTTTGTGGTACAATTAATAAAAATAAGGGTGATATAAATGAAAAAAGTCGTATTATGGGTATTAATATCTATGGGAATAATAAATACTAAAGCCCACGTCGCTTGTGAGAAATGGGAATTAAAAAAAGGGGAGAGTACTAATTGTCAAATATCTTCTACTACCTATGATAAAGCTGTAAAATCTCTAACTTTTTCGGGAAGTAAAGGTGGTAATTTAACTATTTCTTCTCTAACAGCGGTTTCTCCCTTTACTTTAGGAAAGACTTCCCTAGATACCGATCTAGAAATTACCGTAAACTCTAGTGCTTCAAAAGGAACTTCTATTAAAGAAAGTAACTCTAAAGTAGCGACATTTACCTTAACAATGAGTTCTAATCCTAATAAAGATCTTAAAAACTCTTTATGTTTATTATATGAATCCGTAATATTTGCTGATAATTCTATATTTATGCCTTCCATTCAATTAGGAGTTAAATGTCCAGAAATAACTTTATTAGCTGATGATGGTACTCCTGAAACCGGTGATGGTAAAGAAGAACCCGATCCTGACGTTGATCCTGATCCTGATGATGGCGATGAAGGAGAAGACGGTGGAGGAAAAGGTGATACTGGAGGAGATGAACAAGAAGAAGGGAATACCGATCCTCAACCAGGTGAAAATACCGAAACAGAAGATAATAAACCAAGTACTGGGGATAATACTAACAATAATTCGGGTAGTTCTTCGACCACTAATCCTCCTCTAGATTCTGATACCTCTTATGGTCAAGATTGCCAAGGCGAAGAATGCGACCCTAATACCGGTAGTTTTATTCCTTATGTTGTTTTAGCTAGTGGTGCTACTTTAGGATTAATTATTTTATATACGATAAGAAGAAAAGCTAAATTTTATAATATTTAAAAAGAAGTTTGATCACTTCTTTTTATTTAGCTACTAAATTCGCGGCTTCACTATAAGCTCTTATTAATCCTCCCGAACCTAACTTTACTCCTCCAAAATATCTAATAACTACAATTAAAGTCTTATCTAAATTATTTCGCATAATAATATTATGAATGGGACTTCCCGCAGTACCTGCCGGTTCTTTATCATCACTTTTCTTTTCTATATTTCCTATTTTATATGCATAGGGTATATGTCTTGCTTTTTTATGTTCTTTTTTTAAAGAAAGTAAAATATTATCTATTTCTTCTTTATTTTCTACCTGATATCTTATCCCAATAAACCGACTTTTTTTAATAATTATTTCTTCTTCTTTAATCTTTTCCATATAAAATCCTCTATACCAATTATACCAAATTTATGATATGATAGAAATACTAATATGTAAGGAGGTCATCTCATATGTTTAAAGATAAACTATCTTTAGTACCCCATCTTCCTGGTTCTTACCAAATGAAAGATGCTAACGGTGTAATTATCTATGTAGGTAAAGCTAAAGATCTTCATAAAAGAGTTTCTTCCTACTTTAACCGTACTCATACTGGTAAAACCGCTAAAATGGTAAGTGAAATAAAAGATTTTACTTATATCGTCGCTAGTAGTGAATTAGAAGCTTTTCTAATTGAAATAAATTTAATTAAAGAATATGACCCTAAATATAATATCTTACTTACGGATGATAAAACCTATCCTTATATTGAATATATTAAAAAACCTTTTCCTCGTCTTAAAATATCCCGTTATGTTAATGTTACTAAAAAAGAACATAAACTTTTATTTGGACCTTATCCTAATGCATATGCCGCCAGACGTATTGTCAATTTACTTAACCGCTTATATCCTTTAAAAAAGTGTAATGGTCATCCTAAAGAAGTTTGTTTATATTATCATATTGGAGAATGTTTAGGTTATTGTGTTAAAGATGTAAAAGAAGAAGAAATTGCTAAAATTGAAAACGAAGTTTTAAGTTTTTTAAGAGGTAATGATACCCAAGTTCGAGAAAAAATCTTAGAAAAGATTAATTATTATAGTGAAAATTTAAACTATGAAAAAGCTTTAGAACTTAAAAATGAATTAAATTATATAGATATCATTGGTAATAAACAAAAAATTGTTTTACATGATTTTGTCAATCGCGACTTTGTAGGAGTTTATACCCATTTAGGTTATGTTAGTATTACGATTCTTTTTGTTCGTAATGGTAAATTAATTGGTAGTAAAAATCATATCACGACCGTTACCGATAATCTAAATGATGAAATCGATTACTTTATCTCTAAATTCTATTTAAAAAATGAAGTTCCCAAAGAAATAATTGTTTTAGATACCGTTAATACCTCTTTATTAAGTGAAATCTTACATACTAAAGTTTATACTCCTCAAAAAGGTCTTAAAAAATCTTTACTTAATATGGCTTGTGATAATGCCAAAATTACTTTTGAAACGGAGTTTGAATTAATCAAAAAAGATGAAGAAAAAACTTCTAAATCTAATGCCGAACTTGGTAAAGTTTTACATATTCCAAATTTAAATCGCATAGATATTTTTGATAATTCCAATCTGTTTGGAGATTTTTCTGTTTCCGGTATGGTAGTCTTTATTGATGGCCAACCGGCTAAAAAAGAATATCGTAAATACAAAATAACCATGGATAAAAATGATGATTACCATACCATGCAAGAAGTAATCTATCGCCGGTATCAACGAGCTTTAGTCGAAAAAAGTAAACTTCCTGAATTAATCATCGTTGATGGCGGCGAAAACCAAATTAAAGCGGCCCAAGAAGTATTAGATACTCTTAATTTACCGATTAAAATAATTGGTCTTAAAAAAGATAATCACCATCGAACTAATGCTTTAATTGATAGTAATTTAGAAGAAATACCCATCTCTAAAGATAGTAATTTATTCTTCTTTCTTACCCGTATGCAAGATGAAGTCCATCGCTTTACCATTAATTATCACCGCAGTCTCCGTAGTAAAAAAAGTATTAAAAGCTTATTAGATGATGTTGAGGGCATTGGACCAAAACGCCGTAAAGACCTTCTTCGCACCTTTGGCAGCCTTACTAAAATACAAGAAGCTAGCGATGAAGAATTAGCCAAAGTAATCCCTAAAAACGTTATTACCACCCTAAGAGAATTCTTACATACCCTTCAAACTAAAAAGGAAGAGAAGTAATATGAATAAATATATTAATATATCCAAAAATTTTCTAAAAAAAAGACCCCAAGATATTACCTTAAAATTAGATAGTGAATTTATCTATCTTCCCTTAAGTACTACTTCTAAAATCCTATTTAATCCTGGTAAAGTCTTAAAAAAAGAAACTATTATCGCCATGAATAGCACCAATATACCCTTAATCACCCCCGTTTCTGGTGTCTTTTTAGGTATTAAAGAAATGCCTAATTATGAAAATAAAAATATTAAAACTTTAGTTATTAAAAATAATTATAAAGAAGAAACCAATAAAAAAATAGCTAGTAAAAGAAATTTAAGTAAATATAGTAAAGAAGTAATCTTACTAATTATTCAAAGACTTAATATTAAAACTAATAAAGATAAAAATCTTTTTCAAGAAATAGATAGAGAACCTAAAAAAATATATATTAACGCTTTATGCGACGAAGTAAATAACTATAATAATGAGTTTCGTTTATTACATAATAAAGACTTAATCTTAGAAACTATCTCCGCTTTAAATACAATCTTTAATTTAGAAGAAAGTGATCTCTTAATTAAAGATACTAGTAGTGAAGTAATAAGTGTTTATAAAGAATTTTTAGGATCTTTTCCTAATATAAATCTCCATCTTATCAAAGATGTCTATCCTATAAGTCGTTATGAAGTCTTATCTAAATATTTACTTCTTAATAATAAAGACTTAGTAATAAATCTAGAAGATATATATAAACTAGGTTATGCTCTAAAACGCCAACGGTTTGTTACTGAAAAACTCTTAACCATAAGTGGACCTGTTGTTCTTGATCCCCATATCTATGAATTAAAAATTGGTACTAAATTAAGTGAAATCTTAAATATTAACGAAATCAAAGAAAAATATGATATCTGGATTAATAACTATCTTGAACAAAATAAACTTCTAATGGATGACTTAATTATTGATGATAATGTAAATGCTTTAATTATTACTGATAAAAATCTTTCTTTACCTAAACCTTGTAATAATTGTGGAATATGTTATACTAGTTGTCCTATCGGACTTAATCCTAAAAAATTAGATCAAAAAGAAATAAATGAAAAATGTTTAAAATGTGGTTTATGTTCTTATATGTGCCCCTGTAATATCTTAATCCATAAAAAGGAAGTGGAAATTCATGAATAAAAAAGTAACTAATAAAGATATTGTTTTAAATTATTTATTTTTATTAATTCCTTTAGTATTATTTTCTTGTTATAAAAATGGTTATCTTTTATATAATAAAAACTTAGTAACCTTACTCTATGTCTTTAAACCCTTAATCATGTTTGTTACTTCTTTAATACTAGCTTTCTTAATAGAACTTATCTATTCTAATATTCAAAAAGTAAGTATATTAAAAACTATGGCAAATAGTTATCTTCCTTTATATGGTGCTTTATTTTCTCTAATAGTACCAGTAAATATCCATCCTCTTTTATATATCTTCTTATTAATAATTATCTTAATAATCTCTAAATTAGAATTTATTAAAATAAATCCTTTAGCTTTTGGAAGAATCCTTTTTATTATAACTTCTTTTATTATAGGTACCTATACTTACTTAAATGTATATGAAGAAAATGTCTTAGTATCCTATGACCTATGGGATATCTTACTTGGTAAATCCATCGGAGCTTCTGGTGCTACTAGTATCTTTATCTTAACCATTATCTTCTTTATCTTAATTACTAAAAATTATTATAAAAAAGAAATAGCGTTATCTTCTTTTATAACCTTCTTTCTCTTAGATATAACTCTAATTATTATAACCAAAGATCTTACTAAAATAAATCTTTTAATTGATAGTGAAATAGTCTTTGCTAGTATTCTAATTATCCCTTTATTAACTAAAAGTCCTTATACTAAAATAGGTAAACTAAGTTATGGAATAATAACATCTATTATAGGATTTATAATAAGTAGTTTATTTCTTCCTAAAGAAGGAATTTATATAGCTTGTGCTATTAGTAGTCTTTTTATAAAATATTTTGATATCTTAGAAGATAAATTACCTAAAAGGAGGTTAAAATTATGCAAGTAGAAGATTTTAATTATGATTTACCCGATAGATTAATTGCTCAAACACCTTTAAAAAACCGTTCTGAATCCCGTTTATTAGTCTTAGATAAAGAAACCGGAAGTATTACACATACGAAGTTTTATAATATCCTAGATTATCTTCATAAAGGGGATGTCCTAGTAATAAATGATACTAAAGTTATCCCTGCTCGTCTTATTGGAGAAAAAGAAGATACTAAAGCCCATATTGAATTATTATTACTTAAAAATATTGAAGGAGATCTATGGGAATGTTTATCTCGTCCTCAAAAAAGATTACATCTAAATACTATTATTTCTTTTGGTAATGGTTTATTAAAAGCCCAAGTTATCGAAATTAAAGAAGAAGGTATCGTCTTAGTTAAATTATTATACCAAGGTATTTTAATGGAAATATTAGATAAACTAGGTAAAATGCCTCTACCTCCGTATATTAAAGAAGAACTTCAAGATAACAATCGTTATCAAACTGTTTATGCTAAAAATATTGGTAGCGCCGCCGCACCCACTGCTGGATTACACTTTACAGAAGAATTATTAAATAAAATAAAAGAGAAAGGTATTATTATT
>CANQHW010000056.1 GCA_947623855.1 uncultured Bacilli bacterium
TACCCAACCACATTTTGGACAGTTAATCATTGGTATTGGTTCACCCCAGAATCTTTGACGTGAAAAGATCCAATCCCGCATTTTATAATTTACTTTTCTTTCTCCTAATTTATTATCTTCTAACCATTTAATGATGGTATCAATCGCACTTTTTTTATCCATTCCATCAAGAAACTCCGAATTAATATGCATACCATCTTCCGTATATGCTTCCGTAAGTTCTTCATCCTCTTGTTTAGGATTTTCTAATACTTGAATAATTGGAATATTAAACTTCTTCGCAAAAGCAAAATCTCTTTCATCATGAGCTGGCACCGCCATAATGGCCCCCGTCCCATAACTTGCTAAAACATAATCACTTATATAAATAGGTATTTCTTTACCATTAACTGGATTAATTGCATAACTACCAATAAAAACTCCTGTCTTTTCTTTATTAAGTTCGGTTCTTTCCATTTCATTTTTTAAAGCACAAGCACTTTGATATTTTTTTACTTCATCTTTTTTATCCTTCGCAGTTATCTTATCGACTAATTCATGTTCCGGACTTAAAACACAGTATGTTACCCCAAATAAAGTATCAGGTCGGGTTGTATAAACCACAAAATCATAATCGGTATTAGCTACTTTAAATCTAACATTTGCTCCTTCACTCTTACCTATCCAGTTTATTTGACCTAATTTAACCTTCTCGGCAAAATTAGTATCATCTAATCCTTTAAGTAAATCTTCCGCATAATCACTCATTCTAAGCATCCATTGGGATTTTTCTTTTTGAACAACCTTTGATCCACATCGCTCACATACTCCTCCGGCCGCATCTTCATTAGATAATACAGATTTACAAGTAGGACACCAGTTTACTGGTACACAAGCTTTATAAGCCATATTATGTTTATAAAACTCTAAAAATTGCCATTGCGTCCATTTATAATATTCTGGATCCGTTGTGGAAAACTCTCTATCCCAATCAAAAGAAAACCCTAAAGACTTCATTTGACTTTTAAAAGTTTGAATATTTTCTTTAACAGCTTCTTTGGGATGAATATGATTCTTTATCGCATATTGTTCTGCTGGAGCCCCAAAAGCATCCCATCCCATTGGATATAATACATTAAACCCTTGCATCCTCTTCATACGAGCAATCGCATCTTGGGCCGTATAACTTCTTACATGTCCTACATGTAATCCTGCTCCACTCGGATAAGGAAACTCTACTAAAATATAGTAAGGCTTCTTCTTATCCCCTGTCACCGCTTTAAAAGTCTTATTCTCTTCCCAATAAACTTGCCATTTCTTTTCAATCTCATTATAATTCATATTATTTTCTTCCTTTCTTTAAATAATTCCCATATATTTCATAACAAGCATAAATTAATATAAATAATAACACAAACCCAATTAATAATCTTATTACAGTTTGAAACTTTAAATTAATGAGGACAGTCGATACAAAAGCAATAATAAACCCATTAATCAGCGCTACCCCTTTAGCTAACCTTCGTAAATCTAAACTTTTCTCATCTAATTTAAACCTTGTAATTAAATAAGACATCTCATTTGTAATTTTAAATCCCCTTCTCCCCTTCTTCGTTTTCTTCTTCCGACATAAGAAAAAATAATAAACTAAAAAAACTCCTACATAAATACTTAAAAATATAATTACTAGTTCTAAAATATATTGTAATATGATGATTTTTCCTACTACCATAACAAACCTCCAATAAAAAACGAATAACCTCCAAAGGACGAGATTATTCGTGGTACCACCTTATTTACTTCTCATTATCTAACTATATAGGAGTCACCTTATACATCCAACTAGCAAGTTCATTTATTCCTATTATTAGTTTCCACCAACCACTAACTCTCTTTGAAATACTTATAAATTACTACTCTAATCTTCCTCTGCATATTGCTATTATATTCGATTTTTACTTATTTTGCAAGCTTCTTCTTAAAGTTTCTATTGTACTATACTTTTCTTCTGCTAAAGTAATAAATTCATTTAACTTTTCTCTTTTCATTACACATCTTGCTCCATAAAGAGGGTTTGAAAAATCAATATTCGTAAAACCATCACTCTCTAATTTTTTGGTAAGATCATCCATTACGAAAAATATTTTATTTTTATCATCTTCATCTAAAGAAAACCACCAAATATCTTTAGTTAAATTATTATGTAACTTGAAATAATTTTTATAAAGAGGATGATCAAGTAAATCATATAAATCAGTTAATGGTCCACTATGACCTATATTAACATACATATATCTTGCATTATCAATAAAAGCACTTTCTAGCACTTGTTTCCAAATTAGATTATATATTTTTTCTGTTCCTTCACAAACAATCCTATATTCTTCTATATATTTAGTAATAGCTTCTTCCTTGGTTAAATACTCACTACTTTGTTTCAGTTCATATATTTCCTTTAAAATTTTATCATTCATTATACTATACTCCTTTTAATTTTCTCTTTTTAGAATCATAAAATGTTGGGCTTTATCTAAATATTCATCAATAATATTATCTTTTAAAACTAAATTTAAATTACCATATCCTGTTGTTACACGATAATCCACATTAAACCCATCTTGGGTTAATTTTTCCATTAAATCTTCTAATGTAAAAAACAAATCATATTTATCTAACTTTATAAAACATATATGTTTATTATATACTTTACTTAATCTTTCATAATAATCATAATATTTATTATCACTATTATATAAACGTTTATATTCTTTTAAATTATATACTTTAAACTCTTTTTTAACATCCCGTCTTGTTCTTATAAAAGTTGTAACTACCTCTTCCCATATATAATTATACGTTTCTAATGTCCCATTATTTAAACATTGCATTTCCCATTCATAATCTTTTTTAATTATTTCCCCCTTAGTAAGATAATTACTTTCTTTCTTAATTTTATAAAGTCTTCTTAATAATTCTTCTGTCATTTATTCCACCTCTAACGGATTAATATATTACCATAACATCTTTTCTTCTGTCAATTTATAATATACTTACTCCTCCAATACCTAAAGGAAGTCCAATAATAAACCATACTACTAAAACAATTAATAAAACAATCCCCGCTGGTATAGCATATGGTAATTGATACTTAATCGTAGTAAATAAAGATATCGGATTCGTATTTTGATTATAATTCTCTAAATAAGCTAAATAAATAACATAATATATCATAAGTGGTGTAAGTCCTAAAGTAAGACCTTCTCCAAATCTTAATATTGTTTGTGTAAATTCTGGTGACAAACCCGCATTCATAAATCTCGGTACCACAATCCCTGACATAATCACCCATTTATTCACCGTATTAGGAAGTAATATCGTAGCTAACGCTACTAAAACAAAATAATAAATTATTAAAGGTATCCCTGTAAAAGTAGTTTCATTAAATAAATTAGTTAAAAAAGCTGTAAATACTGTTCCTATCTCACTTTTATTAAATACATTTATTAAAACCGAAGTTAAAAATATTAAAATAATAGTTTCCCCAATTCCATCTAAAGAATGCTCTAAATCTTCACATAAATCATTATTATTCTTAATCGTTTTTGCTCCAATACCATAGAAGAAACCAAGTATTACAAATAACATCATTACAATAAAAACAAACCCTCTATTAAAAAATGAATTAACACTAAATAATTTATCTATATATAATACTTGACTATTATCTAATAAATTCCCTGATAAAGGAAGTCCTGGTATAATATTATATATAAAAATAATTAAATATATAAAAGCTGCACTTAAAGAAAGTAATAACCCTCTTACCTCTCTTTTCCCTAATTTAAACTCTTTCTTTTCTTCCTTAAATTCATACTTAGCTACCTTATCTACTGCAATATGTTCCGTTATCCATGTAATTAATACTGCTAAAGCAATAATAGCTACCACCATTATTAAAATAAACGCAAAACTTCCAATAACATAATTCGTATCTAAAATACTTGCACTAGTTAAAGTTAAACTTAAAAGCGAACTATCAACACTTGTTAAAAATATACTTAACCCTCTCCCACAAGTTAACGCTGCAAAAGAAGCTACAATTCCTAATATCGGATTCCTTCTACCATGATAGAAAAGTAAAGCACTTAAAGGTATCATAATAACATACCCTAAATCTCCCGTAATACTCATAAGTAAACAAATAAGTACTAAAATAAACGTAACTGTTTTCTTTTGCATATTCTTCGTAAGTATCGTAAACGCCGTCTTTAAAAACCCACTCTTCTCCATAATCCCAATACCTATTAAAATAATAATTAACATACTAAGTGGAGTAAAATTAACAAAATTATCAACAGTTGAATAAAAAATATATTTAAGACCTGATAAAGAAAATAAAGATTCTACCTTAACTAAAACTTGATTATATTCATGAGTTAAAGGATCTACTACTTGATAAGTTGAACTTGCTCCCACTAAAGATAAAAACCCACTTACCACAATCGTTAACCCAATTAATATAATTAACGTCATTATCGGATTTAAAGTAATCTTTTCTTTGATCTTATTCATTTTCATTTCTCTTCACCAACCCTTTTTAACTTTCTATTAAACTCTAATCTATCCATCATAATCTCTCTATTACAATTTAAACACTTTAACTTAATATCGGCTCCTACTCTTGTTATTTGCCATAAATTAGTTTTACAAGCATGCGGTTTTTTCATCACCACAATACTACCTAACTCATACTTTTTTTCCATTTATAACCTCTACTTTCGTATAAGGAAGTAATATCTTATTCTTATCAAAATTAATCTTAACTATTCTTAAAATATCTCTCTTTACTTGCCATTTATCATCTTGCTTACAATTCGTATTTATTAAAAATTTAATTGTTTCCTTATCTAAATCACTTACTCCTAAATAAGAACAACTTATAACTTTTCCTGATTCTTTAATCTCTTCTACTATCTCATTAACAACCTTTTCTAACTTTTCAATCTTATAATTATTAAGAACTGGAATATCTACACTTACTGTAGCTTCTCCGATTGATAAATTAACTATTTCTGTAATATTTCTATTAGCTATTGTATAAACTTTTCCTTCATAATTTTTTAACTTCGTACTCCTAAGTCCAATAGATATTACCTCTCCCGTAAAATCATTATAAACAACCGTATCTCCTACAATAAAATAATTATCCATAATAAGACCAATTCCATTGATAAAATCTTTAATCGTATCCTGAAAACCTAACCCTAAAACAGCTCCTAAAAGACCTAAACTCGTAATTAAAGCCCTTGTATCATAACCATATATTTCTAATATCACTAAAAACGCTATAATAATGATAATATACATCACTAAATTTTCTAATAACTTTAAAACTGTTTTAACTCTTTTCTTATCTACTTCTGTCTTCCCAAAAATAATAATCTTTCTAATAGCAAACCGAAATAAAGTATAAACAAAATAAGCTATTATTATAACTAAAACTGGTCCATATACTTTAACATTAGTTAAAAACTCTATTACTTTATCAAATACTTTAATCTCTTCCATAACTATTCCTCAAACGTAATATTAATTATTTCTAAAATTCTTTCTAAATCTTTATCTGAATCAAAAGGTATCTCTATCTTATTCTTACTAATTTTAACCTTCGTCCCAATCTTTTCTCTCATAATATTTTCATATAATGTATAAGTATGATTACTTAAATGTTCACTCTTCTTAGGACTCATTACCTTACTTTGTAAATCCTCTATCTCTCTAACACTTAACCCTTCACTAATAACCTTATTAGCTAATTTCTTTACTTCACTTTCATTATCTATCTTACTTAAAGCTCTTGCATGTCCCATCGAAAGTTTTCCCTTTTTAACATAATCCTTTACATCATCTGGTAATTTTAATAACCCAATTAAATTCGTAATATAACTTCTCGATTTTCCAAACTTCTTAGAAACCTCTTCTTGCGTCATCCCCGTACTCTTAATAATATTTAAATACCCTTCCGCTTCTTCAATTGGATTTAAATTCTCTCTTTGAATATTTTCTATTAAAGCAATCTCCATCATCTCTTGATCATTAAAATCTCTTACAATCGCCGGAATAGTATCTAAACCCACTAAACGCGCAGCTTTAGTTCTTCGCTCCCCTGCTACAATATAATAACCCTTAATATTTTTCTTAACAATAATTGGTTGGACTATCCCATGCTCTTTAATAGAAACTGCTAACTCTTGTAAAGATTCTTCATCAAAAGTCTTCCGTGGTTGATAAGGATTCGATTTAATCTCTGCTAAACTAATCTCTTTAATATCACTATCTTTAGCATTCTCTACAATACTATTCTCAAAATTATCAAAATCAATTCTTTCATTCGAAAATAATTGTTCTAAACCCTTCCCTAACGCCTTTCTCTTAGTTTCCATCTCTTTCAATCACCTCTTTAGCTAAATTAGCATAAGCCTCCGTAGCTCTACTTTCTGGTTCATAATCACTTATAGGTTTCCCATGACTTGGAGCTTCCGCCAGTCTTACTAATCTAGGTATAATCGTATTAAATACTTTATTTTTAAAATACTTCCTAACCGTCTCAATAACCTCTAACCCAATATTAGTCCTTCCATCTAACATCGTTAACAATACCCCTTCAATACTTAAACCAGGATTCATATTAGATTGTACCATAATAATCGAATTTAATAATTGCGTAATCCCCTCTAAAGCAAAAAACTCACATTGTACCGGAATAATCACCGAATTACTAGCTACTAAAGCATTCATCGTTGATATCCCTAAAGATGGTTGACAATCTATTATAATATAATCATACTTATCTTTAACACTAACTAAAGCATTCTTAAGTTGCTCATTTTGTCTAAATCTTGCATCCTCTAACATATTCTTAACAAACTCAACATCAATACCTGCTAAATTAATCGTACTTGGTATTATAGATAAATTCTTAAACTTAGTCTTCACAATCGCATCACTAATATTAGCATTCCCCGTCATAACATCATAAATATCTATACTAATATCACTATTATTTAACCCTAATCCTGTAGAGGCATTACTTTGGGGATCTAAATCAATAAGTAAAGTCTTCTTCCCCTCTTTACCTAAAGCTGCTGCTAAATTAATACTCGAAGTCGTTTTCCCAACCCCACCTTTTTGATTAACAAGTGAAATAATCTTTGCCATAATACCACCTTTTCTAAAAATATATCACCATACTTAATTCTATCACAAACTAATAATTTTGTCTTTAAAAATTACTAATATTTTTCTACTTCTTTTTACTAAATATTTTATTAATACCTTCTTACTTAAAACTTCCTCATATATTCTAAATTAAATCTTATAGAAAGATTTTTTAAATAATTACTACCTACTAAATATTAAACCCCATAAAAAAGTCTCCACCCGATGTTGGTGAAAACTTTCTTTTTGCTCCCCACTAAATGTTGGAGAACCCCAAAAAGAGCGGCTCTAGAATTTCTGTAGTGAAGTAAATTTTTGTCAAACCTAGGTATTATCTAGGAAAAACAGGTATTTTTAATG
>CANQHW010000057.1 GCA_947623855.1 uncultured Bacilli bacterium
GTTGATAACTATCAATTTATTCACTTAAATTATAAAAATGATGATCATAATCTTTTTAAAGCCATTATTAAAAATATAAATAATAATAAGTATATTGATTATTCTAATTTTAAAATTAATATCTATGCTAACAAAGAAAATATTAGTATTCTTAAAAATAATCAAGAGAATAATTAAGCATGTTAAAAGACTTTCAAGGGCGAAAGTCTTTTTATTAGACAGTTAGTTCTTGAGCAAAACTTAGGAATTCTTCTATTTCCATATTTTGACCTCTTAAATTATAAGTAATTCCATCATAAACAAAGTATAATTCATTAGTTTTACTGTGTCCTATACCTTTAGCATCTTCCTCTAAATAAGTAGGACCGACATCATAATATATTGCGGTTACTCCGAGATTTTCTAACACCACTTTTTGATAATTGTTTTTCCAATCCATTTCCGCAATATACCCAAACCAATAATCCGTAAGTAAAGTATCATCATCAAAATTTTTGGTATAAATAGCAGCACTTAATTCAACCGTTTTTTGTTTTACATGTTGTTCATATTGGGATGTAAATTCACTATCATCCCTATCTTTGTATATAGTTTCATACCCTATACCAATTCTAGAAACATAACTATCTTTATTATTACCCCCAGTTAATATATAACTAGCTTTTTTATCTTTATATTTTAATAATTTTACTCCTATTTCTTTTTCGACCTCAGTTATATCTAAATAAGCACTTTCAATATCAACAGTATTATAACTACCTTCTTGATCGATGTATCTTTCTAACTTAGTATTATCAAAATTAGTTATCTTAGATGTTACATTGACATCAGTTTCTTCTGGTATATTTTGACTTGTTTGATCTTTCGTCCACGATTTAAAGAAAGCACTTATCTCTTCGGCATAAACACTAGTTAAAGAAACTAAACCTATTACTCCTAAAATAATAAGAGCATAGCTTAATTTAAAACTTTTCTTATTATTTATTTTTTCATAAATTTTTTCTTTTACTTCATCTCTTACTTGATATTCATTAAAACTTTTTTGATATTTATTCATTATTATTCCTCCTTTAAGATATCTTTTAATTTTTCTCTATTTCTAAATAAACGTTGTTTTACAGTAGTTTCTTTCATATTTAAAATATTTGCTATTTCTTTTACTTTATAATTCTCATAATAATATAAATGAATTATTAAACGATCTTGTTTTGGTAATAAAAAGATACTATGTAATACATCGTTATTGTGAGAATTAGCTTTAATACTTTCTTCTTCATTATTTATAAATAATCTTACTTTTCTTTTATAATAAGAGAAAAGATTAGTTTTACATTCATTAATAGTTACTTTTATTAACCAGTTTTTAAGATATTCTTCACTAGTAATTTTTTTTAAATTCTTATGTAGTTTTAAAAAGACATTTTGGACTATATCTTCGGCATCTATGGGGTTTTTAAGATAACTTATGGCTAGATGGTAGACCATATTTTTGTACTGTTCATATATATTATCAAACTCTATCATGTTTACTCCTCTTCTTGAGATATCTCACTAATAATACTTTTTAAAAACGAAAATGGTTACATTTATTATACTAAACATTTAAAAAAGAGTATATTTTTTTATTTATATACTCTTAAAAACTTTAAATTAAGCAGCGGGAGTGGCAGTTGCTCCATCAAGTTTTTTAACAGTTAAGGTACCGTTGCTAAGGGTGAATGTTCCACTAGCGGTAGGAGTTACTGCTAAATCGATAACTGCTCCGGCATCTAAAGGAACTATTACTGATTTAGTAAATGTGGCTGGCGTAGCATTAGCAACATCTAAAGTAGAAGTACTAGCTGCAATAGCAGTGCCACCATTATTTGCAGAGACGGAAACATCACCAGCACCATCCGCAGTAGTAACGGTTAAGTTATAGGTAATTTCATAATCTCCAGCTTCAGTAATGGTAATTGTATTAGTTCCAGTTGTAGTATTTTTCGTTTCTAAAGCAGTTGGTAAGGTAACTTGAGTTTCAGCGGCAGCAGTAACTGTTTGAGTGGCGGCATTATATAAACCACCATAAGCTACCAATCCATCTGCTGGTCCGGTAGGTCCGGCAGGAATTCCTAGAGTTAACTCATAAGTATTAGGGTCATCTGGTAAAGCAGTTAAAGTAGCGGTAGCATCTTCACCACTTGGTAATTGGGTTACTGTACCGGCGGTTAAAGTAACTGCTGGTCCGGTTGGTCCCGTAGGTCCAGTAGGTCCGGTTTCACCAGTTGGTCCCGTTGGACCGATATCCCCTGTAGGTCCGGTAGCTCCTGCCTCTCCGGTTGGTCCAGTTGGTCCTTCTGGAATACCAAAAGTAATTTCATATGAACCTTCTTCTCCTACTACTGGTGTAACAGTAGCGGTAGCGGGAATGCCACTATCTAAAGTGGTAACAGGTCCTGCGGTTAAAGTTACAACTGGTCCCGTAGGTCCGGTTGCTCCTGTCTCTCCAGTTGGTCCGGTTGGTCCCGTTGGACCCGTAGGACCTGTTGGCCCGATAGGACCGGTTGGTCCAGTGGAACCTCCAACTTGAGAAGATATGACCGCAATTAAACGATCAACATCCAAGCAGCAACCACCACTGGTATATTGATTATTATTCATTAATTATACTCCTTTCTATAATATTTTATGTAAAAAGAGAAAATCTCTCCATTTAATTGGCCCTTAAAATTAGATAAAAAAATTACCTAACGAGGTAATTATTCTTTAAAGAATTTGCCGATATCAATTTTTAAGACGACGGAAATATCATAAATTGTTTGAACAGAAAAATTTTTCGCTACTTTTAAAGATTCAATTTGGCGTATAAAATCGTGACTTAAATTTGCTTTCTCCGCTAACTGCGCTTGTGTTAAACCTTGTAACTTACGATACTTTTTAATATTTTTTCTTATTACATCATAAATGCTATTATTCATAAGTCCCACCTTAGTGCCATTATCTCATTTTAGGGTTGAAAAATATGTTAGCTATTGGCTAACATATTTTATTTTTTTATGATATAATAAAATTAAAGCAAAAAGTCAATATACCTAAGAATAGGAGGATTTTATGAAAAAATTTTATTCGCTATTAGAGAACGAGGAGTTAGTGGTTATAAATCCGAAAACAAAGAATGGTTTAGCTATTAAAAATAATAATGGTAAATTATATATAAAAGAGGTAGAAAATTTTGAAAAAGAAGATAATTTATTTATTACTTCGTTAGATTATAAAAAATTTAAACAATATTTGTTATTTGAAGATTATTATTTTACAAAAATAAAAGAAACTAAAGATATAAAAGATTTAAATAAACTTAATAAAGTAATGAATAATTTGATTATAGAATTATTTGGAAAGAAGTATTATCAAAAGAATATTGATATTATTAAAGAAGAATATCAAGTTATATCAACTTTTGAAAAAAATTAACTTCTTTATGATATAATCACTTTAGGAAGTGATGATATGGAGTTAGTAAAGGTCGGAGAAAATACTTACTATATTGATAATCCAACTAATATTGGAATATATAAAGAAGATAATGGGGTTTATTTAATTGATACGGGAAATGATAAAGATGCAGGTAGAAAGATTTTAAAAATCCTAGAAGAACAAAATTGGTCAGTTTTAGGAATCATTAATACTCACTCTAATGCTGATCATATAGGTGGTAATAAAATAATTCAAGATCGTACCCACTGCCCTATTTATGGTTATAATATCGAAAAAGCTATTACTGAGTTTCCTATTTTAGAACCATCTTTTCTTTATGGAGCTTATCCTTTTAAAGATTTACAAAATAAGTTTTTATTAGCTAAAGAATCGCAAGTTTTAAATATTCAAGATAATTTACCTGAATATTTAGAATACTTTCCTTTAAAAGGACACTTTTTTGATATGATTGGTATTAAAACAAAAGATAATGTTTATTTTTTAGGAGATGCTTTATTTAGTGAAGAAACTATTAATAAATATCATATATTTTATATTTATAATGTACGGGAGTATTTAAATACTTTAGATTATCTAGCTACTTTAAAGGGAAGTCTTTTTATTCCTGCACATACTTCGGCGGTTAAAGATATAACTAATTTAATTAATTTAAATCGAAAGAAAATAAATGAAGTATGTGATACAATTCTTAGTTTTTGTAAAAATCCTATTACTTTAGAAGAATTACAAGCAAAAATATTTAACAGATATAATTTAGTAATGAATTTAAATCAATATTATTTAATTGGGAGTACTATTAAAGCTTATTTATCGTATCTTTATGAGGAAGATAAATTAATTTATGAATTTAAAGATAATAAAATGTATTGGAAAATAAAAGATGAACTATGAATTTAAATAGAAAAAAGATATAATTAAATCTTTCGCACTAAAGATAAATTATATCTTTTTATAAAGTCATAATTCATTAAATAGAAGTTAGCTAAGGAAGGATTGATAGTACTTAATTGTTCTATATCTTCTTTAGTAATAAATCCTTGATAAATCATATCTAATAAAGTATTATGAGGTATTTCATTACTATATTTATTAGTAATATATTTTATTAAATCATTAACATAACTAAAACTATGAAAATCATGACACATAGTTTTACTAGCTAGGATTAATTTTTTAAAGACAGGGTTATTAAAATCAAAATCGTCTACTCTAGTAGCAATTAATTCTTTTATTTCTCGATTATCATATAAAGAATTATTTTGATATTTCTTTTCATACATAGTTATTATTTTATAATCTTGTTTAATACTAGCTAAAGTAACTAATAAATCAATAAAAGAGCGTCCATAAGGAAGATAATTAATGGTCATGGTATACTCTTTAGTATTAGGATCATAAAGATATTTTGTTCCTACTAATCTAATGGTATTAATATAAGGATGCATTAGAGAAGGAACTTCTTTTCTTACACCATTTACCATGGCTAAATAAGTATATTGAGCATTTTTTCTATTCAAATAATTCATCAAAACCACCTTGAATATTTATTATACTTTAGAAGAAGAATTTAAACAATAAAAATTTTATTATTTTGTAACTTAGTAGTAACTTTATTATAATATACTTATGCTTAGAGGAAGGAAAAATTATGGAAATATTAAAAGTTCAAGATTTAACGAAAATATATGGGAAAAATACAACTAAAGTAGTAGCTTTAGACCATGTTTCATTTACGGTTAATAAGGGAGAGTTTGTAGCGATTATCGGCGCGTCGGGGTCAGGCAAGTCGACTCTTCTCCATTTAATTGGAGGGGTTGATCGTCCAACTTCGGGAAAAGTTTATATTGATGGAGAAGATATCTTTGCTTTAGATGATGATAAATTAGCGATATTTCGCAGAAGACAGATCGGACTTATTTATCAATTTTATAATCTTATTCCGATTTTAAATGTGGAAGAAAATATTTTTTTACCATTAGCTTTAGATAATCGTCCTCCAAATAAAGAAGAATTAAATGATATTTTAAAATTATTAGGTTTATATGAAAGGAGAAACCATCTTCCTAATGAATTATCGGGAGGACAGCAACAAAGAACAAGTATTGGTAGAGCTTTAATAACTCGCCCTACTTTGATTTTAGCTGATGAACCAACGGGAAACTTAGATTCTAAATCAAGTGAAGAAATAGTGGCGTTACTTAAAAAATCAAATAAAGAATTAAAACAAACGATTATTATGATTACTCATAATATGGAAATAGCTAAATGTGCTGATAGGATTATTAAAATAGAAGATGGTAAAATTATAGGTGAATAACTATGAGCTTATTAAATAAACTAACTATTAAAAATTTAAAATTAAATAAGAAAAGAACTATTGTGACAATTATTGGGATTACATTATCAGTAGCTTTACTTACAGCAGTATCTTCTATTTATCAAAGTGCGATTAATTCTATGATTGATTTTGAAGTAGAGGAACGTGGTAATTATCATGTTGCTTTTTCAGGATATTCCAGTAAAGATTTAGAAACTTTCGAAAACAACCGAGCAATAAGTGAACTTTATTACACCGAAAATATTGGTTATGCTAAATTAGAAAATTCTAAAAACAAATATAAACCTTATATCTTTATTAAAGGTATGGATGATACTTCTTTTGAAAATTTAAACATAACTTTAAAAGAAGGTCGCTTACCTAAAAATAATAAAGAAATTGTTATTCCTGAACACTTACAAACTAATGGTGGTGTTAAATATAATATTGGGGATGTCATAACTCTAGACGTCGGCACCCGAGTACATGATAATGAACCAGCGGACCAAAATTCTTCTTATGCGGAACCTGAAGCCGAAAATATTATTAATACTACTTCTCATACTTATAAAATCGTCGGAATTATAGAACGCCCTATTAACACTATTGAACCCTATAACGCTCCTGGATATACGTTTGTTACCTATCTAGATGATTCTACTAACAAAGAAAATATAGATATTTACGTTCGTTATACCAAACAAGCGGAAAAAGATTATATTACGGCGACCGCAAATATTTTAGGAATTGATAAAGATATTTTAAATAGATATCTTAAAGGAACTTATACTAGCCAAGATGATATGTATAAAGTTAATGAAACTCTAAGTAAAGTAAATAACTTTGATATTAACGGCTATTTAATTATTTTAGAAACTAACCCGTTAGGTGAAGATGTTTTAGGGGGTTTAGGAGCTGTAGTATTAATTGTTTGCTTAATCATTGTTTTTACTTCAATATTCTGTATTAAAAATAGTTTTGACATTTCAATTACGGAAAAAACTAAACAATATGGGATGTTAAAAAGTATTGGAGCTACAAAAAAACAAGTTAAGAAAAATGTTTTCTTTGAAGCGACGATTTTAGGTTTGGTGGGAATTCCTTTAGGAGTTATTTGGGGATTACTTGCTACTTATATTTTAATTATAGTAAGTAACTTCTTCTTAAAAGATGCCGTAAATATTCACTTGCGTTTTGCTTTATCTTTTTACGCAATAGTATTTGCAATTATTTTAGGGATTATAACTATATATTTATCAGCGTTACGTAGTGCTAAACGTTCTTCAAAGATCGAACCCATTAATTCAATTAGAAATAGTGCTAATATAAAACTAGATCCTAAAAAGATTAAAGCTCCCAAACTAATATCTAAGCTTTTGGGGATTGGAGGAGAAATATCTTATAAAAATTTAAAACGGAATAAAAAGAAATATCGTACGACGATTATTTCTTTAACGGTTTCGACTTTTACTTTCATCGCCCTATTCTACTTTATGTCTTTAGCTTTCTTAAGTGTTAAAGATGAACTTAAATTAATGGATTACAATATCTTACTTACGCTTTATCCAAGTGCACAAGAAAATAATACGGTATCTAAACTAACTAATCTAGATGGTATTAAAGATTATATTATAATTAATTCTTATAATTCTAATGTAACTAATGCTACTTATACTAAAGATTATGTAGAAAAAGAAATAATCTTAAATGATGATGACTTACCTTATCTAGATATC
>CANQHW010000058.1 GCA_947623855.1 uncultured Bacilli bacterium
CTATTAAAGAGATTACAAATATTAAAATAACAACACTTCCTATAATTATCATTTTTTTCTTTTCCATAGTATTCACCTTTTATTCTTTTTAAATATAACACATTTATAATTATTTAGCTACTACTTCGGTACTATACCAGTAATAACCAGTATCATTTTGCTTAAATACTGTTTTATATAATGGAGCTTTATTAATATCATTAGTCATTTCTTTAGTTAAAGGATTTTCATAATTATCATAACCAAGATATCTTAAGACTTTTTCATAAATAATTAATTCATCATTTACTACTTCATATTTATCTATAGCATGTTTAAATCCAGCAAAACCTCCACAGCAATCCCATTTTATAAAGCCCTCTTGATAATACATAACAGCATTACTACCAACAATCCAAGTATCGGCATCTTTAATATTCATATCATAAAAATTCTTATTATAATTTTTCTTTATATTAGCACTTACCTTTTCTACAGGATAAAAATCATATCTTCTAGACCCCTTGTGGTCGTCCATAAGAAAATATGAGCGATATTCTTCTGGAACTGGAGTGTTTTCTAAACAATCTTTTTCATCTTCACAATAAATATATTCCATGTCATTACTAGATAAGGCCATATTAATAAGTAATTTATTATCAATAGTATTAACATCTATATATGTTACATAATATGGTTGGGCACTAGACTTATAATTAATATAAGGAACATAATTTAAATATTCTTGTAATTCATATTCGGTAAAAGTATTTTCCTTTCTTGGTTCACTTAAGACTTCACTACTATACCAATAATAGTTATCATTATTTTTCTTAAAGGTATATTTAAATAAAGTAAAATCTTCTTTATGTTGGGAAACATAATTACTTATTTTTGCATCTCGAGCACTTTCGGATTGAGCTTCTTTTTGCGGGTCGATTATTTGATAATTAACATAATTACCATTTTGAAAATCTAGAGGGCCATCATCATTCCAATAATTAGAAAAACCCTTGAGAGGATAATCATAAATAATTAGTTCCTCTCCATTAAATTCATATTTTTCTATAGTATGAATAACATGAGCTGGGTAAAGTGTTGTTTTTTTACTTAAAAAGCCATTATCAAAATACATAATTCTTTCATCAATATATTCCCATATAGTATTTTTCTTAATATTTAAAGTATTAAAATCGATGTTAAACATTTTCTTTAAACTAGTATTTACTTTATCTAAAGGATAAAAGTCATATCCTTGGGATGTGCAAGTTTGGTGTTCACAAACGCCATAAGGACCAAAGTGCTTAGCACTTATCTCTTTGGGAAGACAAGGATTATCGCCACTACACTCTACAAACTCATAGTTACCATTTAAAGCGGTATTTACTAGTAAAGTTTTATCTACTTCATCTACAGTAATACTCCGATTATAATATGGAACAGTTTCAGTATTTATCATTCCAAAGGGAATATAGTTTAAATATTCTGCTAATTCTTCTTGAGTTAAGTTATTACTATCTTCTTCGGTTGGAACTTCTTCTATTGCATCATTAACTATATAATTATTTAAATAATACTTTACTCCTAAAATAGTTAGTACTACTAATAATATAACTCCTATAACAATTAAAACTATACGCTTTTTTATCCTTTTCCATATCACACACTCCACTTACTATAATTATAGCATAACCATAGTTTTATAAAGTAATAAAAAAGTTAGGTTTACTTAACTTCGTAAACACTAACTTTTTTTTTACAACTTTGGTACTATTACATACTTAAAGGTGGAGAATATGGCTTTCTACCTCGGGAATCACCATTAAATCCGGCAATAACAGCTATATCAATCTCTGATAATTTTTGCTCCGATTTTCTCATATCATATAAATATATTAATCTAAACAAATAAGAATCAACCATAGAAAGGGTTTCATAATCTTGTTTTAAAATTTTTCTAACAGACATTTCAGCTTCGGTATTTAATTTAGCTATTTGCTCCTTAACATATTTTAATTCTTCTTTAGTTAATTTTTCTAAAGCTATTTTATTAATAGGATTTTTTTCTAAATAATTAAATACTTTAAGATAATCTTCTTTACTAATAAAATCATTTGTTATATAAATTTTATATAATTGCAATATTTCTTGTCTTTCTTTATAAGAATTTAAAAATTTTAAATCTTCTTCCGTAATATCACTAACTTTTAAATTAATTAAATTATTATATCTTTTGATAGTTTCTTCATTTTCATAAGATAACCATTTTAGCCATTCTTCTTTAAGTGTTACCCCTCCCCCTAACAATTCTCTTTCGGGATAACTTTTAAGAATGCCATCTTCTGCTACCCTATTTAATAATCTTTGTTGAAATGAACCCATAATATACCTCCCTATAAAGTATTATAACATTTTTTTATTAAATACAATTAAAAAAGTTAGGTTTACTTAACTTCGTAAACACTAACTTTTTTCTTATCTCTTCCTAATCTTTCAAACTTTACTACACCACTAATTTTAGCGAATAAGGTATGATCTTTACCCATTCCCACATTAGCACCAGGATACATTTTAGTTCCTCTTTGACGATAAAGAATGCTTCCCGCACTAACAGTTTGTCCATCACTAGCTTTAGCTCCTAATCTACGACCAGCACTATCACGGCCATTTTGGGTAGAACCTTGAGCTTTAACGTGAGCAAATAATTGAATATCTAAACGTAAAAATTTCACTTTTATTCCTCATTTCTAACTGTAATATTTTTTGGATAATTACTACTTAATTCTTGTAACATATTAATCATATTATTAAATACTTTTAAGATATTTTCATCTGTACTTTTTAAAGTAGCTTTAATATATCCTTTTTCTTCCGTAACATCTAAAGCATTCTTATCAATACTTAATATCGCATTAAGACTAGTTATGACGATACTAGAAGCACTAGCACATACTATATCTTTTCCCATATCAGCATAATAAGCATGACCTTTAACAGTTATAGAAGATGCATTATAACTAACCTTTATCATAATTATTTAACTATAATTTTTTTAATGGTTAGTTTAGTATAAGGTTGTCTATGACCTTTTTTAAGACGATATTTCTTTTTAGGTTTATAACGGAAAACAGTAATTTTTTTACCGCGTCCTTGTTTTTCGACGGTAGCTTCGACTTTAGCTCCAGCAACATAAGGATTACCAACATTACCATCAACCATTAAAACTTCATCAAATGTAACTGTAGAACCAGCTTCTTTATCTAATTTTTCTACATAGATAACATCGCCTTCAGCTACATAATATTGTTTTCCACCTGTAACGAATATAGCTTTCATATATACCTCCTTTATAAATTTAAGACACGCCCTTAAGGTACAATTACTTGTTTTATAAACCTTTTTAGTGCGGTTTTAAGAAAGCCTTAAAACATTAAGATTATATCAATAACTTTAGGTATTGTCAAATAGTTTTGCTAAATAATCTTCTTCTTTTAGATAGATATTATTTTTTTTAATATAGTGATAAGTATCTAGTTTAATATTTTCTTTATGATTAATATATTTTATTTTATTAAATGGGATTTTATATAAATATCTTTCTAAATATAATAAATTTTGAAAATAAGGTATTTTATGTACAAAAGTAATACTTTTATATAGGAGTATTCCTGCTATCATATAATTATTTATTTTATAAAGATAATTTAAACTTAAATAGATAATAAGCATTAAAAAGGAAATAATACTAATTAAGATATTACATAAATGATAACTATAATATTTAGCTAAGATATTTTTAAAGATAATACTACCATCTAGAGGGATAATAGGAAGTAAATTAAATAAGATAATAGATAGATTATATTTATTAAATAAAGAATAGATAGAATATCTTATAAAACTTATGTGATATAAGAAAGACATTATAATAAATAAGATAATTTGAAATAATATTCCTCCACTAGCTATAATAATACTTTTTTTAATAGAGGTATTAATGGGTATTTTAGTTTGGGTAATACCTCCAAATGGATATAAACGTATTTCTATAATAGAATAGTGATATTTAGTTATAAAATAAACATGACCTAATTCGTGAAATAATATAATTAGAATTATTAAGATAATATTTTTAAACCACCCACAAAATAAACTACTAAGAATAAGAAAATAAGTAGTAAAATCAATTTTAATCTTGGGTAAGATATTCATCAAACTTCAAAAACTTATCCTCTTTTTGGAAAACAAGATATAAAGTATTATCTTTAGTTTCTCCTAAAAGGGAACCTTCTTTAACATAATCATATAATTTATAATCACTATTTTTAATATTACCATACCAAATATCAGTTCCATCGGTACCTTGGATTATTATGGTATTTTCATATCCTTCTTTAGAACCAGTAAAAACAATAATACCACTTTTTAAAACTGGAACTAGGTAGTTATCTTCTACAGTTAATTTAACACCATTTAAATAATCATCTTTACTTTGATAAGTTAGTTCTTCTTTAAAGACAGTTTCTGTGGGATTGTTAAGAGGTAGTTTAGGAACTAAACTACCAAAATATTTATTATAGAATGTCGATATTTTAGCAAAGGAAATATTTTTAGTAAAGACTTTATCTACTAATAAATCTTTATTTCCTTTAAGCATAATAATACCTAGTAATAAAACAATAATACTTAATAAACTTCTCGTTATTAAATTTTTAAAATAGTTATGAGAATTTGTGGGTTGAGAATTTTCGAGATATTTACTTCTACGATACTTTAATTTTTTAATAACCTCTTCTTGATTCATTTTATTCACCTAGGTAATTTTATGATAGAAAGACTTAGTTTATAACAAGTATAAGTTAGGATTAAATTATAAAAATAATTAAATAGTAAGGAACTAGTACCATTATTTATAAACCATAAAAGTCCATTAAAGATAAAATAATTATAAGTAAAAAAGTAGAAAAAACTAGGGATATTATGGACTTTTATTTTCGAGATTTTATTTATTAAATACATTATACTTAAAATAAGTAAATAAATAAGATTATGGGTAAGTATTGTTAAGATTATACCTTCTAAGATAAAATAAAGGGGTTTTTTAGGAATCCAAGAGAGGATAATAAGATAAGAGCTTATATTAGTAAAAGAAGAAAATAAAAGATCACTTAAGAAAAAAAGCATATTATTTTTCTCCTTCTAGAATAATTACTTCTTGAATATTGGTTAATGCTTGAGTAGATACTTCAATATATTTAGCTATTTTACTTACTTTACCGATTAATAAACCTTCAGGGTATTTAGTAAGTCCCGAGGTATATATTGGATCTCCAATATTTATTTTATCTTTGGGAATATCTTCAATAATAAGATTATTTTTAAATTTAAGTTTACCATATAAACCATTTATTTTAATAGATAAAGCTGTATTTTTATTAGTTAGTAATAAAACAGTAGCTAGATGATAATTATAATGAGAGATAATACCGATAACACCCTCTTTATTGACGACGATGTCTCCTTCTTGGACTTCTTTACTAGTTTTAATAAGAATTTCTTCGGTAAAATTATATAATTCTCTTAAGATTACTTTGCCATAAGTATAGTTATAAGCATCATAATTTAAATTAGTAAGACTTTCTAAACGAGTTTTTAAGCTATCTCTTTCGGCAAGAAGAAGATTATACATGGTAGGATCATAATTGGGTTTAGGAGTGAGTAAATTAACTAAAGGAAAATATAATACTAAAATAAGTAAGACAATAAATAGATAAAGGATATTTTTGAACCATTTTTTCATAATAATATTCTCCTAACTTTCTTGAATAATTTGCTTTAGATTATAACAATAGTAAGAATTTTTACCAATAATAATATGGTCGATTAAAGGGATGTTAAGTATTTTACCACTGGCAATTAAGGTATTAGTAAAGGCATCATCGGCTTTAGAGGGAGAGGGGTTACCGGAAGGATGATTATGGACGACGATGATTTTAACAGCACTATATTTAACGGCTAGTTTAAATACTTCGCGAGGGTGAACCATACTTTGATTAGCAGTTCCAATAAAGATGGTTTCACTAGCTATTATGTGATTTTTATTATCAAGAAATACTCCAATTAATTTTTCTTGTTTTTCATTTATAAAATCATATTTAAAGATATTATATATATCTTTATCAGTTACTATTTTAATAATTTTATTATTAGTTTTTAAAGCTCTTTTACCTAGTTCTAAAGCACTAAGTAAAGTAATAGCTTTTACTTTACCTACTCCTTCTATATTAGCTAAATTAGCATAAGAATAATTAGCTAAATTACTTAAACCTTTAGTTTCTAATAAAATATCTCTAGCTACTTCTTTAACATTTTTATTTTTAATACCAGTTCTGATTAAAATAGCAATTAATTCTTCATCACTTAGAGAACTTACACCATTAGTAATAAATCTTTCTCTAGGTTGTTCTTCTTTAATTATTTCTTTAATCATAAGATACTCCTTTCTTATATTCATTAAGCATTTTATTAATAATTAAGCTATAATCTTTAGCGGATACACTAGATAATAAAGATTCATAGGGTATTAATTTATTTTTAAGATTATTATCTATTGTAATATCTTTAATATAATAACTAATATCTTGATTATCATAGTAAGAACTTAATTCTTCTTTTAAAAGATTACTAGTAGCAATAGCAATATATACTCGATAAAAGTCATTATCTTGAATAACAATACCATTATTTTCAGAAGCTTTTTGATTAGCACTTTCGCTTGTATTATAGACACCGATTTGGAAGGCATAGGAAGTATTATCAGAAGAAAAAACCATGTCTACTTGTTTAGAATAGTTTTTATAAGTAATAAATCCTAGGATAAATCCAATTAAAGAGGAAAAGAAAACCATTTTAAATATTTTTTTAATCTTTTGCATAATTATCACATTTATATATTAACAAATATAATATGCATATTTTGTCATATTATAAATACCCTCTATTATATATATTAACAATTTTTCTTCTATTTCCTTTTTTTTTATAAAAAAAAATTACTCAAAATCTTTGAGTAATTAATTTTAATAACCAACTATTATATATGGATTACCTTCACTTCCATCTCCTTCCCCGCTCGAGATCATGGTGTTGGATGTCAGATATAAGGACGGGCGCACGGCATTCGCATAGTACGCGCTGTCGCTGTTGACATACCCGGACGTACGGACACCGAACACATAGCGGGAGTGGAACGAATCCGGCGTAAGTGTCCATTGGTCCTCACTAGAATCATGCAACCAGTCATTTCCAGCACAGTCGGTTTTGTATGA
>CANQHW010000059.1 GCA_947623855.1 uncultured Bacilli bacterium
CTCTTTTATTAACATCTGCTAAAGTTACTAAAGAATTTAACTTTCGGGCTAGAACTATCCCAATAAAACCATATCCACAACCCATATCCAAGATTTTTAAATTGGTTTTATTAATATGCTTTAACATAGTTTCTACCAAAAACTTACTCCCATAATCAATCTTATTTTTGGAAAACACCCCATTATCACTAGTAAAAGTAAAATCTATGCCATCTAAATTATATTGGATGTCACGAAGATTACTTTTAAGTTGTTCGTTATTTGTAAAATAATGTTCCAAAAAATCACCATTTCTAAATTAAAGCACTAATATACATAATATTAAACCCAATTTTTTAGAAAGTCAATAAGTTTTTCTAAATTTTTATTATAAAATTTTTGTTGCTTTTTATTTATAGTTTTGTTATAATGAGTTTGTCGCAAAAAAGCGACGGAACTATAAATGGCGATGTAGCTCAGTTGGCTAGAGCATCCGGTTCATACCCGGCAGGTCGAGAGTTCGAATCTCCCCGTCGCTACCATATTGATAATAAAGTCCGTATATTAGGACTTTTTTTAGAGGAATTTTAGAGTAAAGATGGGACGTACTTGATAAAAGTGTTTTTTTTATGTTATTATGTATTTGTGCATGATACTTGCATAAAATAAAAAGGAGAATACTTAACACCTCAATGTTGAGTACTCACCAAAAGATTTGGTAGCACTTAATCTACTGTCGTAAATTGAGTGCTTTTTTCTTGTTATAGATTACTATATTATTAAAATAAACTAACTAAATATTCCTCTAAAAGTTTTATCATATTTTATATATTAATTAAATTTATCTTCTTTAAATAATTGTGTTATAATATCTATGAAATATTAGGAGGAAAACTATGGAAAAGAAGAAAAAAGAAATAGTTAAAATGTTACTTAATCAAAATTTAGAAGAAAAAGATGAAGAAGACATCCTTGATTTATTAATTAATGAACCAATATCTATTGATGTCGATAAAGAAAGTGATAAAAACCTAACCTTTGGTGAAAAAATGGCTGATAAATTTAGTGAGATTGCTGGAAGTTGGACATTTATCATTGGCTTTTGTTTATTTTTAATTATCTGGATTGTTATCAATGGCTTTTTACTAGCTAATGCAGCCGATCCTTACCCCTTTATATTACTTAACTTACTCCTTTCTTGCCTAGCCTCTTTACAAGCACCCATAATTATGATGAGTCAAAATAGACAAGCTAAGAAAGATACTATCAGAAATAAAAATGATTATCGCACAGACTTAAAAAGTGAATTAATCTTAGAATCCTTACATGATGATCTCGAAAAGATTTTAAAAAATCAAAAAAAGATTTTAGATTATATTGAAGAAAAGAAAAAGTAATATTACTTGTAAAATATTAAGTTTTATGATATATTGTATACAGATGAAGGAAACTTCATATAATAAAAATGGAATACTTAACTTTTAAAGTTCAAGTACTTGCCGATATATTGGGTGAGCACTTAATCTATTGCTAGATTGAGTGCTATTTTTTACGCATATAATCAATATAGATGCTATTAATAAAATGATAATCAATATTAGAAACGAGATTAATAAATCTTTTTTCTTCATATTATCAAGCCTCCTTCCTAAAAGAAGTCGGCAAGCACTCGAACAATAAGTATTCCTATTTAAATATAACAAATAAATATGCTAAACGCAAATAAAAAGAGATTATTTATGGTTATTAATCTCTTCTTTTATTGTCTTAATAAATTCTTTTAAACTAATACTTACTTGTTCTTCACTACCATACTTCCGATAGTTTACACTATCACTTTCTTTTTCTTTATCTCCTAAAACTAAAGTATATGGTATTTTATTCGTTTGACTCTCCCGCATTTTATAACCCAATTTTTCTTCTCTTTCATCAAGATTAACTCTTAATCCCGCTTCTTTTAAAGCTTCAACAACATTTCTGGCATATTCTAGATGATAAGTATTATTAACCGGAATTATATTTACTTGTACTGGACTTAACCAAGTAGGTAAAACTCCTTTCGTCTCTTCAAGTAAGAAGGCCGTAAATCTATCAAATGTTCCAAATATGGCTCTATGAATAACTACTGGTATTTGTTTGTTACCTTCATTATCAATATAAGATAATTCAAATCTTCTTGGTAATAAGAAATCTAATTGACAAGTAGATAAAGTTACTTCTGGTCCCACTGCTGGTTTTACTTCCACATCTAATTTAGGTCCGTAGAATGCGGCTTCGCCAACTGCTTCATAGAAAGGTATCCCAAATTCCGTTAATACTTCTCTTAATTTATTTTCAGCGTTGTTCCACATTTCATCATCATCAAAGTATTTTTCTTTATCTTCCGGGTCTCTTAAAGATAATCTAAATTTATAATTTTTAAGACCAAAATCTTTATAAACATCTAAAATTAACTCCACAACTTTTTTAAATTCTTCCCCTATTTGATCTGGTCTTACAAATAAATGCGCATCATTTTGACACATACATCTTACACGTTCTAAACCCTTTACTGCTCCACTTGCTTCATATCTAAAGTCCGTAGCAAATTCTCCAATTCTAATTGGAAGATCTCTATAAGAGTGTAACTCATTTGCATAAACTAACATATGATGAGGACAGTTCATTGGTCGAAGCACGAACTCTTCTTCATCAACTTTCATAGATGGGAACATATTTTCTTTATAGTGATCCCAATGTCCTGAAGTTTTATATAAATCCACCGTTCCCACACAAGGAGTATATACATGTTTGTAACCTAAAGCTTGTTCTTTACGATAAATATAGTTTTCTAATTCTTTTCTTACTAACGCCCCATTAGGTAACCATAAAGGCATACCTTTACCTACTAAATCATGCGTCATAAATATTCCTAAGTTTTTTCCAATTCTTCTATGATCTCTTTCTTTCGCTTCTTCTAGTTCTTGTAAGTAATCATTTAATTCTTCTTCCGTTTTAAAGCATACCCCATAAACTCTTTGTAACATTTGGTTTTTAGCATCGCCCTTAAAATAAGCTCCCGATACTTTTAATAATTTAAAGTATTTGCATTCCTTTACTGTCTCTACATGTGGTCCCCGACAAAGATCAGTAAAATCTCCTTGCGTATAAGCACTAATCACCGTATCATCTTCCATATTATTAATTAAATCAACTTTATAGGGATCATCTTTAAACATCTCTAAAGCTTCTTTGCGAGTTAGTTCTTTTCTTACAATCCGCTTACCATCTTTACTAATTTTTTTCATTTCTTTTTCAATCGCCGGTAAATCTTCTTCCGTAAGTTTTTTATCTCCTAAATCCATATCATAATAAAAACCTTCGGGAATTACTGGTCCTACCCAAAACTTAGCTTCCGGATATAAATGTTTTACAGCTTGAGCAAGTAAGTGCGCACAACTATGATTTAGGACACTTAAACTTTCATCTTCTTTAATATTTCTCATAAAAATCCTTCTTTCTAAATAAAAAACCCCATAATTGCCAAGGAGCAATATATGCGGTACCATCCTTTATTTTACTTAATTATATCTAACGGTCTTACCCGAGGAATCATTTCCTATTCCTAACTACCAAAGTAGTAACTATTTAAGTTCTAACTTATTTCCACCAACCATAAGCTCTCTATCTAGAATTATTAAATAATCTCGTCTTTGATTAACGTTTCTAATTAAATTTTATTACTTTAATTAATAACTGTCAAGATTTTTTCTAAAAACTAACTACTATATACTTTATTAAAATAATTTTTTATTAAATCAGAATTTATTTCTTTATTCATTTCCGTTTTTAACCATGGTTCTTCTTCGTGAGTAAAATTGATTAAACTACTAGCTTCTATAGAACCATAAGAATTAATTACTTCTTTAATGATTGCATATAATCCAGATGAAATAGGTTTAATTTCTCTTTCACTGCTTATTTCGCCATTATGGTTATGTTTATATCGATCATACACTTCTTTTACCACTGGACCATAAGACCATGCTATAATTTTTTCTGGGAAAGCTTTTTTATCAAATATCATTAAGCATAATGCTTGAACAAAATAAAGTAATTTTTGTAATTTTAAATTAGTAATATGTTCTGGTACAATATCATAATTTTTGACTAGTTCATCGACTTTAGCATTATATATATTAATTATATTTTCAGCAATATCAAGAGCGGATTCTTCTTCAAATTCTAAGAGATTTTTATTAAACTTATTAATGTCAACTAAAGCATGTCTTTTTAAGATTTGTAATTCATTAATTCTTTTTAATAAAGTTTTAGATAAAGATTCTCCTATTTTTTGATGATTTTGCAGAAGTAAAAGCGCCATATTATCAGGATTGTTAGATAACTTCATGATTGAGTCAACTGCTTCAGTTTGAATTGCTCCTTTTTCGAATCTATGAATAGTAATTTCTCCTACTCCAATTACTTTAGCATATTCTTTTTGGGTCAATCCATATTTTTTTCTTATTTTTTTTATTTCTTCATTGGTAAGTAAATTATTCTTTTTTTTGTAAATATCATACAATCTTCGATCATTTTCTATTTCAACATCTCTATTAAAAATTTCTTCGCCATTATCGTCGACTACATAGTATTCTTCATATTCTATTTCCATACCTTTAACATTTACTACTACTTTTCTACTTTTTAAATTATTTATTTTTTTCATACATTTTTCCTCCCATATTCTGCTTCATGGCATGAAATGATTTTTATTCTATCGTAATTAGTTGTACTATCTTTTTTTACTTTAACATAGAATAAAACATTTTTAGCTATTTCTTTCATAAATACAAATAATTCTTCATTGGGTTTATCTCTATCTATTATTGGTCCACTTTCTAAATCATACTCAGTAATGGATTTTAAAAAGTCTTCTATTTCATAAATAGTTAACCCAAACTTTTGCCGTGATCTTCTATTTTTCATAGTTGGAACTAGGTCATACGTTTTATCATTAATAGATTTATGCAATAAATTTATAATTTCTGTAACTGTCATTCGCATCACCTATTTGTATAATATCATATAAAATAAAAATTATCAATTGATAATTTTTTATTTTCTTTTATTTTCGCTTAATAACTCCATATCTACTGTCATATATTTAATCCGTTCTAAAATTCTTTTAATTTTGATATCTTCATCACTAAAATTATTATTAGTCTTAAAATGTCTTTCTAATTCTTCTAAATTTAAATTCGAAGTAAAGAAAGTTGATTTATAGTTTTCCATTCTCTCCTGTAATATCGAAGCTAATACTTCATCTCTACTCCATTCAGTAACTTTCTCCGCTCCAATATCATCAATAAGTAATAAGTCCACCTCTAAAAGATAAGCTATTTCATCCCCAAAACTCTCAAAATCACTTTTTAAATTCCTAAGTAAACTAGGTAAATAAACGATTTTACAACTAGCACCTTTTTTCTTTAGTTCATTAAATAATGCTGCAATAATATACGTTTTCCCACATCCAAAAGGTCCATGTAAATATAACCCTTTTTGGGTTTTAGTAATATCAAAATCATCATAAAACTTCTTTACCCAAGTTAAAACTTCTTTTCTTTTTTTATCCGTCACATCTAATTCTTTAAAAGAAGCCCTCTCTAATTCTTTAGAAGCACTTTTCACATTCTTAAGCTTATCATTCATTTCCTTTTTATAATGACATTCTTGATAAGAAGTAATAATTCTTTGTCCATCAAAATATGGATTCATATAACACCCATTTACTCTATTTTTACAAAAATTAAGTCCTTTACAAGTAGCACAATTCTTTTGTTCTAAAACACAATCTTCTAAAGTACTAGTATATTTCATAGCTATTTTAGGTGTTACTCCTAAATTACTTGCTACTTCTCTAAATTTAGGATCTTTTAAAGCTTCTTTAAAAGATACCTCTAAATCCCCCCTATTATCTATTACCATCTTTTCCATTTAATCACCTAAATTCTTTAAACATATCTTCTAATTCCTGTAACTCTTCTTTACTCATTTCTTCTTTAGCATACTCTTTATTAAACCATACTGGTTTTTCTTCTGGATGTTTAACATTAGATTTAACCGCAATCCTTTTTGCATATTTCTTTTGTTCTTTCTCTGCAATCGCCATAGCTTCCGGAGCTGTTTCAATCCCTGCTCTTTTCCACTGACTAGCAATCGCATTAATAAAGTTTTCATTTAATTTATTATTATTAATCTTTAATACATAATCAATTAATACATTTACCACTGCAGGATTTAACTTTGTATCTAAAAGCAGACTCTCTATTAACTTTAAATCTCTCTTACTAGGAGTACTCCCCTTTTGTTTTTTCCTTAAAAAATCATAAGGGGTCGTATTTTCAAAAACATAAATAATTTTTGCTCGATTAGATTTTTCGCCCACTGGAGTTTTTAAATATTCCGGTTGGGTTCGATATATTAAAGTCGGAAGACGTCCATCGTGCGCATATTGATAATATTTCCGTGCTTCTATCCGTAATGCTTTCTTATCAATAAACCCATTTTCATTAACTACATTACGAAGTAAATCTGTCATTTGCATTTCATCAAACCCATAAACAAAAGCTAAATTATTAATTAAATCTCTTACTTGTTTCTTTAAAGCTTTCTCATTAATTATTCCTTTAGGTAAAGCATTAATAATCATATCAAAGTCAATCTTTTCTTCTACTAAAGGAACCCCCTTTTCCTTATCCCGTATATCAAACTCCGGAATAGTATCACTACTTTCATATACTTCATTAATCTTCTTAGAAATATCTTGATAATCCGTTAAATCAAACTTTACACTTTCATATTCTAATTTTAAACTTTCATATTCTGTCTTCCCAATATTATTATATAAAACAATATTAAATATCGGATGATTAAAAAAATCTATTGCACTTAAAGGTGAATATACCTCATAAATATAACTACCTACATCTCCTGCTTTATAATATGTCTTTAATAAACCTACCGCCTCTAAAGCTTCTCTCCCCTTTTTAATACTATTTAAATCTGTTTTCATAATCGTCATTAAATGATGATGATGATAATCTTTACTTAATATTTCTAATTTATCTAAATCACGCCATAAAGTAAAATATAAACTA
>CANQHW010000060.1 GCA_947623855.1 uncultured Bacilli bacterium
GTTTACATATGGACCAGTTCGTGATTTAATAAATAATGGAAATGGAAGTAATAGCAGTGAAAAATAAAATAAAAAATAGTATCATTGATTTTAGCATTTTATGTCTAACTTTATTTTTAATTGAAATAATTTTTAAACTAGTATCTGGTCTAAATGTTTTTTCGTGGTCTACTTTAAGAATTATTTTAGGTATTTTAGTTATCGGACTTATAATAAGTATTCCTGAGTATTTTTTACGAAGAAAACATCGTGCTATTATTAATACTATCTTAGTTTTTATTGTTACTATTTATACTATTGCGCAAGCGGGTTTTTCTAACTTCTTAGGAGTGTATATTTCTTTTGGAACCAGTAATCAAGCGGGAGCGGTTACTAGTTATTTATTTGATTATATTGCAAGTTTTAAATGGTATTTTTATTTTATTATTTTCCCTTTTATTCTAATGGTTGGAACCTATATTTATTTAAAAAAACATCCTAAAAAAGAACTACCTTTAAAGAAAAAACTTAGTAAAAAAGAAAAACTTAGAATAGCAGCTTTAAATAAAAAGTATAAGAAGATTTTTATTTGTTCGTGGATTTTAAGTTTAATAATGTGTACGGGCCTTTACTATTTAACTTTAACCAGTAAACTTATGCAAGATAAGTATCAAGCCGAAAGTAATAAAGAGTTATTTATGAGTGTTTCCATGCCTAATCTAGCTATTAGAGAGTTTGGGACATTTGGCTATGGTATCTTAGATTTACGAGCACTATTCTTTAATAAAAATGATGATGTTGATTTATCCTTTAATAGTGATCCTACAGTAGATAGTGAAAAAGAATATGAAAGAGAGATTGATGATACTATCTATGAAGAAATACTAGAAGATGAAAAAAATACGAATTATAAAACATTACATGAATATTTTTTAAGTAAAAGTATTACTCCTAAAAATGATTATACCGGTATGTTTAAAGGTAAAAACTTAATAATTGTGCAAATGGAAAGTATATCTAATCTCTTATTAATGCAAGAATATTATCCTAATTTTAATAAATTATGGGAAGAAGGTTGGGCATTTACCAATATGTATTCCCCAAGAAATGCTTGTGCGACGGGTAATAATGAAATGAGTGCGATGATTTCCCTATTTCCAGAAAACTTAAGTTGTACCGCCAATATCTATCAAAATAATATTTATCCTTATAGTATCTTTAATATGTTTAATAATAATGGTTATACCACTAGTAGTTTTCATATTATGTTGATGCTTATTATTATCGTAAAACTATTCATGAAAATATGGGTTCAACTTATTATAATGCTGTTGATATGAAAATCCCTTATTCTTATAAATATGAAGAATGGCCAAGTGATGAACTTTTAATGGAAAAATCTTTTGAGATATTTAAAAGTAATGAACCTTTCTTTGCTTATCTTACTACTGTAGCTGGCCATCAACCATATATTGTTTCTTCCACAATCGGGGATGAATACTTAGATTTATTTTCCGATTTAGATGTTAATATTGCAGTTAAAAGATATTTATCTAAATTAAAAGATTTTGATAATGCCGTGGGAGTTTTAATTGATGAATTAAAAGAAGCTAAAATGTTAGATGATACCATTATTTTATTCTTTGCTGATCATTATCCTTATGCTATTGCTAAAAATAATTTACAACCATTATTTGATTATGATTTAGAAGAATATAATAATGTTGATAGAACTCCAATGTTAATATATAATCCAAAATTAAAGAGTAAGAAAATAACTTCTTATACTACTTTTATGAATATTTTACCAACTATTTTAAATTTATATGATATCGATTACGATCCAAGATATTACGCCGGTGAAGATTTATTTAGTGATACATATGATAATTTAGCCATCTTTAATGATGGTTCTTGGGTAAGTGATATTGCTTACTATAATGCTACTTCTTCTAAAATTACTTATTTTACCGATAAAACTTATACTAATGATGAAATATTAAGTATTAATAATAAAATAAATAATAAAATAAAAATGAGTAATTTAGCTATTCGAACTAATTACTTCAATTATTTAGCTAAACAGTTTAAAGAAAGGAATAAAGAATAATGAAGAAAAACTTAGTCATAGTGGAATCTCCAGCTAAAAGTAAAACTATTGAAAAATATTTAGGTAGTGATTATAAAGTAGTAGCTAGTATGGGCCATATTAGAGATTTAGCTACCTCTGGTAAATTTGGTTTAGGAGTTGATGTTGATAATGACTTTAAACCCAATTATGTTCCCATCAAAGGTAAATCCAAAAAAATAACCGAACTTAAAAAACTTTCTAAAGAAAGTGATAATGTAATCTTAGCAAGCGACCCTGATAGAGAAGGAGAAGCTATTGCTTGGCATCTTAAAGATGCTCTAGCCTTAAAAAAAGATAATTATAAGAGAGTAGAATTTCATGAAATAACCAAAGATGCTGTTACCGAAGCTTTTAAAAATCCAAGAGATATCGATATGGATTTAGTAAAAAGTCAAGAAACAAGACGTATCTTAGACCGCATTATAGGGTTTAGATTATCTAAATTAATGCAATCTAAAACTGGAGGTAAAAGTGCCGGGAGAGTCCAAAGTGTTGCTTTAAAATTAATCGTTGATCGGGAAAGAGAAATAGCATCCTTTATACCTGAAGAATACTATACCATCACTGCTAAATTTACAGATTTCGCTGCCGATTTAGAAAAATATCAAAATAAAAAAATAGAGATTAAATCTAATGCCGAAGCTGATAATATTTTAAATAGTTTAAGTCCTACTTTTAAAGTAAGTGATATTGAAAAGAAAGATAAGAAGAAAGCTAGTAGACTTCCTTTTAAAACAAGTACTTTACAACAAATGGCTGCGAATAGATTAAATTTTGCATCCTCTAAAACCATGCGAATTGCTCAAAAACTATATGAAGGTATTGATATTGGAAGTGAAACAGTCGGTCTTATCACCTACATGCGTACCGATGCGGAAAGACTAGCTCCTCCCTTTATTAATGAAACTTTAGCTTATATCGAAGAAGAATATGGGAAAAACTATGTAGGTTATGTTAAAAAAATGAAGAAAAATGATAATACCCAAGACGCTCACGAAGCCATAAGACCAACTAGTATTAAAAGAACTCCCGAAAGTCTAAAAAAATATTTAACTAATGATGAATATAAATTATATAAATTAATTTATACTAGAGCTTTAGCTTCTCTAATGAGTGATGCCCTAGTTACCACAACCAGTGTTAGCTTATTAAATAATGATTATTTATTTAAAACTACTGGGAGTATCTTAAAGTTTGATGGTTATCTAAAAGTATATAGTGAATATGAAGCAAATGAAGATGTTATACTACCTGATATTAAAGAAGATGCTTCGTTTAATGCCGAAGAAGTAATAAAAGAACAACACTTTACCAAACCAGCAGCCAGATATACTGAAAGTAGTTTAATTAAAGAATTAGAAAGTTTAGGTATTGGACGTCCTAGTACTTATGCTACCATTATTGAAACAATCAAAGCTAGAGATTATGTTACCGTCGAAGATAAAAAATTTATTCCTACCAAAGTTGGTTTTGAAATAACCGATAAATTACAAGAATTTTTTAAAGATATTGTTAATGTTAAATATACAAGTGAAATGGAAAGTGACTTAGATTTAATCGCTGATGATAAAAAAGATAATATTAAAGTTTTAAAAGATTTTTATGATACCTTTGAACCTTTAGTGGAAACTGCTTTTAAAAACATGGAAAAAGTAAAAGCTGAAGAAACCGGTGAGATGTGTCCTAATTGTGGGAATCCTTTAGTCAAAAGAAAAGGTCGCTATGGCGAGTTTGTGGCTTGTAGTAATTATCCAGAATGTAAATACATCCAAAAGAAAGAAAAAGTTATTGAAGAAATAATTCCTTGTCCGAAATGTGATGGGAAAATAATTGTTAAAAAAACTCGTAAAGGTAAAGAATTTTATGGTTGCTCTAATTATCCTAAATGTGATGCGGCTTATTGGTATAAACCCGTCTTAGAAAGATGCCCTAATTGTGGTGGTGTTATGGTTGATAAAAAGGGTACCATTATCTGTGAAAATTGTGAAAAAAAATAGGTTAATTCCTATTTTTTTGTAACTTTCTAGCTAAATAAACATTATTCATAAGTTCATAAACTGTCATTGGACCAACCCCTCCAGGTACGGGCGTTATATAACTACAACTGTCTTTTAAATTTTCAAAATCGGTATCTCCTACTAATTTATCTTTAACCCGATTTATTCCGACATCAATTATCACCGCATTTTCCTTTATCATCTCTTTAGTTAAGAAGTAGGGGATACCTACTGCTACAATCACAATATCAGCATTTTTGGTATAATACGAAATATTTTGCGATTTAGAGTGAAGCAAAGTTACCGAAGCATTGCGATTAGTAAGTAAATTAGCCACCGGTTTACCCACTAATAAACTTCTTCCAATCACCACCGCATCTGCGCCCTCTATCGGTATATGATAATAATCTAATAAATCTATTATCCCTTTAGCGGTACAAGGTATTAAACCAGGCATATTTTGAATTAATCTTCCTGCATTAATACTCGTTAACCCATCAACATCTTTTAAAGGATTAATCGCATTAATTACTTTAGTACTATTTAAATGTTTCGGAATAGGTAATTGAATCATAATCCCATTAATTAAAGGATCATTATTCCAAATACTAATTTCCTTTAATAATTCTTCTTCGGTAATATCTTCTCTAAAATGTTTATAAATAAAATTATACTCTAACTCTTGCGCTAATTTTTCTTTTTGTTTAATATATACCTTGCTTGCTTCATCATTACCTACCTCTATAACTACTAAATTAGGTTTATTTTGTAATTTTGTAAGTTTTTCTTTTAATTCCTCTAATTTTTCTTTTCTTACCATTCTTCCATCAATTAGTTTCATAAAATCCTCTCATTTCTAAATTAATTATATCAAAAATTCTATCATTTTTGGAAATAGTATGTTATAATCTTTTTGCAAGGCATTATAAGGAGGTGTAATAAACGTGAAAACTATTAAAAAGAATTTACCAGATGGTGTTAAAAAACAATTTGGAAGAGTAAGAGGAGTTAAAGTAAGATTTATAAATAAAAATTTAGATAAAAAGAAAAAAGCTAAATAGTTCTACTTAAAATAGTAGAATTTTTTTTATAATAACTAAATAAAATTTATTGGTGATATATATGTTTTTTAGAAATAAACATATAAGAATAAGATATGTTCTTTTAATCGTCGGACTTCTTTTATTATTAATTATAGGTAAAGTATTTTATATTCAAGTTTTTGAGTATAATAAATTAAATGATTTAGCCCAAGACCTATGGAGTAGGAATCTTCCCATCACTGCAGATAGAGGATTGATTCTCGACCGTAATGGTAAAGTTTTAGCCGAAAATATTACTACTACTTCCTTAGTATTAATCCCTAACCAAATAACTAATAAAGAACAAGTAGCCAAAGATTTAAGTACTATTTTACATACAGATTATGAAGATATGCTAGCTCACGTAAGTAAAAAAACTTCAATTGAAAGAGTTCACCCAGAAGGAAGAGGACTAGATTATGAAACCGCCAATAAAATTGACGAATTAGGTTATGATGGCGTTTATTTATTAAAAGAAAGTAAAAGACATTACCCATATAATACCTTACTTTCTCATACTTTAGGATTTGTCGGTATTGATAACCAAGGTTTATCTGGTTTAGAGCTTATGTATGATGAATACTTAACCGGAAGTGATGGTGCCATCAAGTATTTTTCGGACAGTAAAGGAGGAAGACTTAAACTAAATGAAGTATATACTCCTCCCACAAGTGGGATGAATTTAACTTTAACTATTGATTTAGATATCCAACTAGCAGTTGAAAAAGAATTAGATAATGCCATAACTAAGTATAACCCTGAACATGCTTTAATTTTAGTAATGGACCCTAAAACTGGCGAAGTTTTAGCCATGGCTTCTCGTCCTACTTTTGATGCCAATGATTATTTAAGTGCTTCTGCTGAAGTCCGCAACCGTAACCTTCCTATCTGGATGACCTATGAACCTGGTTCTACTTTTAAAATTATAACCCTTGCTTCTTCCCTTGAAGAAAATACTGTAAATCTTTTTAAAGATACTTTTTATGATGGAGGATCTACTAATGTTGATGGCGCCACAATTCACTGTTGGAAAGGGGGCGGACATGGTGCCCAAACATTCTTACAAGTCGTGGAAAACTCTTGTAACCCAGGTTTTGTAGCTTTAGGATTACGCTTAGGTAAAGATAAATTATTCTCCTATATAGATAAGTTTGGTTTTGGTGAAAAAACCAATATTGATTTAAATGGCGAAGCTAAAGGAATAATGTTTAATCCTAGTAAAATTGGTAATGTTGAACTTGCTACCACTGCTTTTGGGCAAGGAATAAGTGTCACTCCTATTCAACAAGTCACTGCTGTCTCTGCAGCCATAAATGGTGGAACTCTTTATCAACCCTATGTCGTTAAATCGATAAGTGACCCGGAAACTAATGATGCCATTATCTATAATGAACCTATAAAAAAACGGCAAGTTATAAGTGCAGAAACTTCTAAAATGGTTCGCTATGCTTTAGAAAGTGTTGTAGCTAATGGCACCGGAAGAAATGCTTATATAGAAAACTATCGGGTGGGAGGTAAAACTGGTACTGCTCAAAAAGTTCAAAATGGTTCTTATATGGTCGGCAATTATATTTTATCTTTTATGGGATTTATGCCTGCCGATGACCCTGATTATGTTGTTTATGTCGCCGTTGATTACCCCAAAGGTGTTACCCAATATGGTGGCACGGTCTCCGCTCCAATCGCTAAAAATGTTTTAAGTAATATCATCGATATTAAAGGCATCCCTAAAACTAAAGAAGTAATGCCCAAAGAATATCAATGGTTAGATGTCAAATATAAAGTATTACCTAATG
>CANQHW010000061.1 GCA_947623855.1 uncultured Bacilli bacterium
TTTGTTCAACAATAAGTGTAATATATTTATATGTCTTTTTCAATTTAACCTTGTTGCACTTCAGAAAAAAATTAATCCTCTAGTTTTATCTTTAAAAAAGGAAAACTATTTGATATAATATAAATAGTTAAGAAAAGTATAAGAACTAATCTTCTTGTTTATTTTCTTTACAAAGAATAGAAGGGAAATAAGGAAGGAGATTTTTTTATGACTAAAGGGGATATGTATACTAAAGAAATATTTAAAAGAATATTAGAGGAAGGGTGTTTAGATAAGAATCCCAGACCGCATTATGCAGACGGAACACCAGCGCATACAATTAGTGTTAATCATGGGATGTGTACTTATGATTTAACTAAGGGAGAAACACCGTTAATAACTTTAAGACCTATTGCGGTGAAAAGTAGTATTAGTGAATTATTATGGATTTATCAACAAGGGTCGAATGATTTAAATATGTTAAGAGATAAATATCATGTAACTTGGTGGGATGAATGGGATGTTGGAGATAGAACTATTGGGACTTGTTATGGTCATACGGTCAAAAGATATAATTCTGTTAAGAATTTAATTGAGGGGATTAAAAAAGATCCGGATGGGAGAAGACATATTATTTCTTTATGGCAAGAAGATGAATTAAATGATAATCCGGGTCTTAAACCTTGCGCTTTTTTAACGATGTGGAATGTAAGACATGGTAAAGATCAAGATTACTTAGATATGTGTTTAGTACAACGGTCAAGTGATTTTGCAACAGCGGGATGTATTAATCAAGTACAATATTTAGTTTTTCAAATAATGCTTGCTAGACACTTACATTTAACACCAGGAAGATTTACGTGGTTTTATAATAATATTCAAATATATGACCGTCATATTTTACAAGTAAAAGAAATGCTAGAAAGAACGCCGATCGATTGTAATCCAAAAATTATTTTAAATCCTAATAAAGATAACTTTTTTGATTTTGAGGTAGATGATGTGGTAATAGAAGATTATCCAAGAGCTTTAATTAAAGAGAAAAATCCTCAATTGAAGTTTGAGATAGGAATATAATGAAGAAGATTAGTTTAATTGCGGCGGTCGGAAGCAATGGGGAATTAGGATATAATAATGATTTAATATGGCATTTAAAGGAAGATATGAAGTTTTTTAGACAAACTACGATTAATCATCCAATTGTTATGGGAAGAAAAACTTTTGAGTCATTACCGCATTTACTTCCTAATAGAAAACATTTAGTAATAAGTCATCAAGATATTTTAAATCCGGAGGTTAAGACTTTTCATAGTAAGGAAGAAATAGATGCTTATTTAGATAAGTTAAATGAAGAAGTCTTTGTAATAGGAGGGTCTTCGATATATAAAATGTTTATTTTAGAAGCACTAAAGATTTATTTAACGGAGATTAAAGATCAGAGGGAAGCTGATGTATATTTTCCTGATTTTAATAAAGAGGAATATATTAAAAAGACTTTATTAGAGGTTCAAGAAAAGAATATTTATTATACGATTAATCAATATACGAAAAGAAGGGTATTATGCAAGGAAAAGTAATTGTGGTTGAAGGGTCTTGTGATGGAGTAGGTAAATCTACACAAACGCATTTATTAGAAGAAAGGTTAAAACAAGAGGGAGAAGAGGTTATTTATCATCATTTTCCTTCTTATGAGCAATATTATGGAGTTTTAGTAACAAAATATTTAGAAGGAGTTTTTGGAAAACCGCAAGATTTATCTCCTTATTTTGTGAATGGGTTATATGCGATAGATAGAGCTTGTGCATGGTATGAGACTTTAGAAAAAGATTATTATGCCGGAAAAGTTTTATTATTTGATCGATATACGACTTCTAGTTTGATGTATCAATCTTCTTTTATTACGGATTTAGAGAAGAAAAAGGAATTTATTAATTATGTTTGTGATTTTGAATATAACAAGTTAGGGTTACCACAACCCGATTTAACGATTTATTTAGATATGCCTTTTTCTTTAGCACAAAAACTGCGTCAGGAAAGAAAGCAAAATATGGGGGTTGTAAAAGATATTCATGAAGAAGATCTTAATTTTTTAAAGAAGGTATATGAAAGTGGCGTTTTTGTGGCAACTTATTTAAATTTTGCTAAGGTAGCTTGCTATAAGGATAGGAAGGTAAGAAGTATAGAAGATATTCATAAAGATGTTTTAAAGTTAGTAAAGGATAAGGTATTCTACTAGATTTAAATATTTGCTAATTTAGAAATAATAAGATATAATATAGAGCGAAAAGGTGATTAAATGAAGATTATGAGTGTAGAGCTTTCATCTTTAGCGGTAAGACAAAGTCAGTATCCAACGGATAATTTACCGGAGTTTTTATTGGTTGGAAGAAGTAATGTGGGGAAGAGTAGTTTTATTAATGCTTTAATTAATCGGAAGAATTTTGCGCATACGAGTAGTAAGCCGGGGAAGACACAGACATTAAATTTTTATATTGTTAATAATAAGTTTTATTTAGTTGATGTTCCTGGGTATGGATATGCTGCGGTGAATAAGGAAAAGCAAAAGAAGTTTGGGGTTATGATAGAGGAGTATATTACTAATAGGAAGTTATTAAAGAGAGTTTTTTTGATTGTGGATTATCATATTAAACCAATGGAAGATGATTTAATTATGTATGCTTTTTTAAAGTATTATAATATACCGGTAACTATTGTAGCTACGAAGTTAGATAAACTTTCAAATAAGGCATTATCTAAACAAGAAAAATTATTTAAAGAAACGTTTAAGTTACAAGAAATGGATAGTATTATTCCTTTTTCGAGTATGACGAAAAAGGGACGAGAAGAAATATATAGTACTATTGAAGCGAGTTTAGAGTAGGAATACTCTTTTTTTGAGTAATTTTAAGAAAAATATTTATAATAATAGTGTAAAAGAGGGTGTTTATTTCTTTATTTTTAAAGATAATAATTATATAATTTAAGTAGGTGAAGATATGAAAAGAAATGGTTTTACTTTAGTAGAGTTAATTGCAGTTATTGTAATTTTAGGACTTTTAATAACTTTAGCAGTACCAGGGGTTTTAACGGTATCCGAAAAGATTAAGAGTGATATGTTTTGTGCAAAGATTGGGAATATTGAGGATGCGGCGAATATTTATGGAAATGATAAGTTTGATGAACTTAAAAGTATTAATGAAGCAAATATTACGGTGGATATGTTAGAGAATGCAACAGAAAGTCAGTTAAATGATTATATAAGGAATAATTATGTTATAAAGGTAACTTTAGTTGAACTTATTAGAAATAATAAGTTAACGAAGGATAATGAAGAAGCACCTTATATTGTAGATCCTCGGGATGAAAAGGTTAGTTTAGATGATGCAGTGGTTTTAATATTTAAAAGAAATAATCGGATTTATTCTAGGTATCAATTAAGTGCTGAAGATAAAAGTTTATGTAATAATTAAGTAGGTGGGTTATGAAATTTTGTGAGTTAACTTTAGAGGAGTTTGAAAAGTTTAGTGATGAACATCCATTAAAGAGTTTTTTTCAAACAAAGTATATGTATAATAGATATCTAAAAGAAAATAAAGAAGTATATATTGTAGGAGTTAAAAAAAGAAGTAAAGTTATAGGAGGAAGTATAATAGTTAAGACTTCTTCTTTTAGAGGTTATGGGTTATATGAAGCTTTACAAGGATTACTTTTAGATTATAAGGATAAAGAGTTATTAACTTTTTTTGTTAAAGAGTTAAAGGGTTTTTTAAAAGAAAAAAAAGCTTATAAATTAATTATTAATCCTTATATACCTTTAAGAGAATATGATAATAATGGGGTAGTTACGGATAAAATAGATAATAGTTTAATAAAGAAAGATATTCTTAGTTTAGGGTTTAAAGAGTTAAAGAAGTATGATCAAGTAAAATGGATTTATTGTTTAGATATTAAAGGAAAGACAGAGGAGGAAGTTTTTAAATCTTTTAGAAGTAGTGCAAGAAATTATATTAATAAGACGATTAGTAAGTTTGAATTAGAGTTAAAAGAGTTAAAGTATGAGGAATTAAAAGATTTTTATAAGATTGTAGAGGATACTTGTTTAAGAAAAGGGTTTCCGGGAAGAAGTTTAGAATATTTTCAAAATATGGATAAGGCTTTTAAAAATAAGGTTAAATTTATAATCTGTTATTTAAATATAGCTAAATATAAAGATAATTTAAGGGAAGAAATAGCGTTATTAGAAAAGAAGATTAGTAATTTATCATTAGCTAAAGCTAATGATAAAAAAAGAGAGTTTTATAATTTAGAGATAGCAAATAATAAAAAATATTTAGAGGAAGTAAAAGAATTAGAAGTAAATTATCCGGATAATTTACTTCCTTTGGCGGCTTCAATGTTTATGTTATATGGTGAAGAAATAGTGTATTTATTTAGTGGATCTTATGAAGAATATAAAAACTTTTTTGGACAATATCGTATTCAATGGGAGATTATTTCTTATGCGATAAAACATCATTATACTCGGTATAATTTTTATGGTATTAAAGATATTACGAAAAGAGAAAATCAAGAAGATGGGGTGGTTAAGTTTAAGAGGAATTTTAATGGGTATATTTTAGAGTTAGTAGGAGCTTTTGAGATTCCAATAAATAGAGGGATATATAGTTTAGAGCATATTTATTCTAATATTTTAAAAAAATAATAGGCAAAAAGGATATTTTATTTTATAATAAGCGAAAAGGTGATTTTATGGAAGAAGAAGTTAAGTTATTGACGGATGCGGAGTTGGATTCTTTTTCTAAGGATGATGCTTATCAATTATATATACAAGATATAAAACAATATCCAGTATTAAGTGGGGAAGTTCAAAAAGAATTAGCACAACATTATTTAAAGTATAAAGATGATAAGACTAAAGAGTTATTAATTAATAGTAATTTACGGTTGGTAGTTAGTGTAGCTTGGAAGTATGCTTATCGGATAAGTAATTTACAGATATTAGATATTATTCAGGAAGGGAATATGGGTTTGTTAAGAGCGATTAAGACTTATGATCCGGAAAAGGGAGCTTTTTCAACTTATGCTACGGAGTGGATTAAGCAAAGTATTAGAAGAGGGATTGCGGATAAGGATAAGACAATTAGAAAACCTGTACATTTAGAAGAGTTAATTAAAAAGTATAGGTATTTAATATCGGAATATGAAAAAAAGGAATTAGCTATTCCTAATGATGAGGTATTATGTGAAAAGTTACAGATTAGTATGATAACTTTAGATAATTTACGAAGAGTAGTTAAACAAGATGTTGTTAGTTTAAATAGTTATGTTTCTAAAGATCAGGATATGACTTTAGAAGAAACAATTCCGGATAAGACAGATGTTATTTTAGAAGTTTTAGATAGATTATATCAATATGATTTAGTGATGGTTATTAAAAATATTTTAAGTCCTGTACAATATTATATTATTTATAGTAGGTTTTTAGCTAATAAAAGGTTAATTTTAGAAGAGTTAGGACAAAGATTAGGGTTAACAAGGGAGAGAGTAAGACAAATACAAGTTACTGCTTTAAAAAGAATTAAACCTTTAATGGTTGGAGAAAGGGTTTTATATGCTTCGCTTTTAAAAGATATTAAAGCAAGAGAAGGAAGATATTATGATTATATTAATTTAGAACCTATAACTCCTGAACAGATTATTAGATATTATTATTGTAAAGATAGTTTTACTAAATTAGAGGATACTTTATATAAATTAATATATTTTAGTAAGTATATTATTAAAGATTATGAGGTTTATTTAAATATAAGTAAAGAAGAATATGAAAGTTTATTAGCTTCTTTAAAAGAGAAGATGCATATAGATAAAAGGGAAGAGTATTTAAAGTATCAAAAAGAGATATTAGAAGATTTTGGGAAAAATGTTTTAGATGTTATTACTAGGGAAAGTGTTGATAGAGATGAGCTTAACCTAAGGCGATATCTAAAATCATCATGATACAAAAACCGATTAAACTGGATAAGGCCATTAGGTCTTTTCTTTTATTTGTTTGACTTTCGGGAACAAGTTCTTCAATAACAACATAGATCATGGCTCCGGCAGCGAAGGATAGCATTAAGGGAAGAAGGATACGGATTTTGATGACGAGTAAAGCTCCTAAAACACCAGCGATGGGTTCAACTAAACCACTTAATTGACCATAAAAGAAAGCTTTTTTATTAGAAAATCCTTCTCTTTTTAGAGGAAGAGATACGGAAGATCCTTCAGGGAAGTTTTGGATACCTATACCTAAAGCAAGGACGCAAGCACTGATGAAGGTTGCACCATCAATACCTAATCCGGCACTACCAAAGGCAATACCAACGGCAAGACCTTCGGGGAAGTTATGTAAAGTAATCGAAAATACGAGTAAGAAACATCTTTTTAAACTATTAGTTTTAATACCTTTCTTTTTATCTAAATGTGTATATATTTTATCACCAATAAATAAGATTATACCTCCTAATAAGAATCCTAGGGTACAGATTAGGGCTTTATTTTGGCCGAGGTTTTGGGCGTGTTCTAATGCTGGACTAATAAGGGAGAAAAAGGATGCGGCGATCATAACACCAGCTGCAAACCCGAGCATAGCGTCCATAATACTTTTATTTACTTTTTTAAAGAAGAAAACGATAGCGGCTCCTAAAGCGGTAATACCATAGGTAAATAAGGTGGCAATTAAGGCTTGAATAACAGGGTTTAGGTTAGATAAATATTCCATAAATAATTCTCCTTTTTAAAACTCTATATTATTTAATGTTTAGTTTTAAAAAAGGTGTAGGAATATTTTTAGTTTTATGATATAATCTTTTTAGGCCGTAATAGTATAACGGTATTACAAATCCATGGTAAGGATTAAATCAGTGTTCAACTCACTGTTACGGCACCATTT